>CAYSBM010000660.1:0-305 GCA_964429095.1 uncultured Solibacteraceae bacterium
CTGTTCGCCGTCGGGGGATGGCAGGGGTTGAATGCCAAGGTTTCGCCGGAACTGATCCAGATGGTGAAGCCTTTGGACGCTGAACTGCCGATCACGGGTTTCCTGTTCTCAAACCTGCTGGCCGGGATGTTCTATTGGTGCATGGATCAGACCAACGTACAGAGGGTGCTGGGCGCGCGCTCGATTGAGGAGGGCCAGAAAGGAGCTATTTTCGCGGGTTTCCTGAAGCTGCTGATCACAATCATACTGGTGCTGACGGGTGTCATCGCGCACGCTCTCTATCACGGCCTGGAACGCTACGACGC
>CAYSBM010000660.1:315-1887 GCA_964429095.1 uncultured Solibacteraceae bacterium
CCCGCGGCTGGTGCAGGACATCCTGCCCCCAGGCTTGCGCGGCGTGGTGCTGGCCGGTTTGATCGCCATCCTGATGTCCTCGATGAGCGCATGCTACAATTCAAGCGCTACGCTGGTGGTGCGGGACTTCGTAATGCGCTACCGGCCGAATCTGAGCGAGGCGAAGCAATTATCCGCCGGGCGCGCGGTCACCGTCCTGATGGCCGTGCTCGGCGTCCTGGCGGCGCCTTTGGTCGGCCTGTCGGTCACCATCTGGCACTACTTGCAGTTGATCTCCGCGTACCTTTCCATCCCATTGTCCGCAGTGATCTTTGTGGGCCTGCTGTGCAGGCGCGGCAACACAGCGGGCGCCATCGCAGGCGGAGTAGCGGGATTCAGCCTGGGCATCTTCTTGTTTCTCGACCAGACGCTCGGATGGTCCTTGCCGGTGCTGTCGCATCCTTACATGCACTCGTTCCTGCACCGCACTTTTTTTGTGTGGCTGTTCGCGGCGGCTGTCATGATCGCCGTGAGCCTGGCGAGCAGTCCGCCTTCTCAGGCCCATCTCGAAGGCTATGTTTTCGCCATCTCGACGGAGCCGAGCAAGGGGCTATCGGATTACCGCACCTGGGCCGTGCTGTTGTTCGCCTGCACGATCGCCCTGTGGTGGGCATTCCGCTAAACTTTCGCCGGCATCCGCCGCTGGCGCAGCCAGCGCCACAGCGTAGCCTCACGGACGCGCTCGTCTCCGGCGGACCCGTCCGCAAGCAGCAGGCTGGCCACGTAGCCGACCGCTAATAAGATCATGTGGCCGATGACGCCTACCAGGTAGTCATGCCAGGGGAAATTGAACTGACCGAGATCAATCCAGGGTCTTTCTCCCATGGTTAAAGTGGCCCAAATCGTGAACGTCCAACACGCCGCGATGCCCACGTAAACCCCTCCGCGATGGGCTCGCCGGCTCAAGAACGCCAGCAGGAACAGTCCCGCCAAGCCACCGCTGACTACGGCCGAGACCGAAAACCACATGGAAAGAGCGCTGCCCTTGGTGTGTGCCAGGATGACCGCCGTCGAAGCCGCCAGGGCGCCGAAAACGGCCACGACCAGTTTTCCCAGGCGCAGGCGCTGCCGGTCGGTGGAACCGGGCTGCGCCATGCGATACAGGTCCTCGACCGCCACCACCGCCAGAGCATTCAGATCGCTGGCGAGCATAGACATGGCTGCACCGGTGAGCGAGGCCAGAAATAAACCCGCCATTCCTATGGGTAGGTGCGTCGACAAGAAGTAAGGGAATACCTGGTCGGCCTTGGTAATGTAAGCTGGGAGTTTCTCCCCGGTGAGCCTGTAAAATGCCCAGGTACAGGTGCCGATCAGCATGAACAGCGCCCACACGGGCACGCAGAGCATCGCGCCGAAGGAGACGCCTTTCAGTGCGCTGCGGTCAGACTTGGCCACCAGGTAGCGCTGCACGACGGTCTGGTCGGCTACGTATCTTTGCAGGTACCAGAAAAAGCCGTAGAGGATAAGCACCGGCAGGGTGGGCCGCGAAAAATCGGCCGCGGCGCTGCCCAGGCTGAACTTGTGGTTTTCCGC
>CAYSBM010000661.1:0-1886 GCA_964429095.1 uncultured Solibacteraceae bacterium
TGTCGTTGTCGCCCACCTTGAGCTCGGGACCGATTAGTGTGAGAGGGTTGCCTTTCAGAGTAGTGGCTCCAGGTCGTTCCATCGTATCTCCTTGAATAGATTATTGAGCATCAAACCACGCCACGTCGCCTGCCAGGGCGCCGTGGAGGCGCGGATTTTCACAAACGTTCCGGGGTTGATCGAGGCTGCGCACATAGGCCACCATCATCTGCGGCAGGGCCTGCGGAGCGGCGGCAAGCTGCGAAGTGAAAGCCGCCAGCGTACGGTCGGCAGCACTACGGTAGTCTTCCCGGCAGGTAATGCGAGCCAGGCGCAAGAGCAGCAGCGCGGCCAGCGAATTGGCCGAGGGCTCAGCGCCATCGTAGTCATCTTTCATGCGCAACACCAGGTCGCGGCTGCTTTCCTCAGTGCTGAAAAAGCCGCCTGCCTCACTGTCCCCAAAACGTTGGATGAAACAGTCCGCCAAAAGGATGGCTTTTTCCATGTAGTCCTGAGAGCCGGTCACCTCATAAAGGTCCACCAGAGCCCCGGCAAGACAAACGTAGTCATCCAGAAAACCGTGGATAGCGGCTTCTCCGGCCCGATAACGCCGGAGCAAAGTAGCTGACTCCGGCTGATACATCCGGCGCCACAGGAGTTCCGCGGCGCATCGCGCGGCATCCAGATATTGTTCGCCTCCCAGCACATGAGCCGCTTTGGCGAACGCCGAAATCATAAGGCCGTTCCAGCCCGTCAGGATCTTATCGTCCAGACGCGGCCGCGGGCGTCTGGCGCGCACTTCGAGCAGCCGCCGCCGGGCCTGGCCGATTTCCGCGCGAGCGCCCTCATCGACCGGAGCAGCCAGGTGCAGGATGTTGTGCAACCGGAACACGCCGTGGATATCTTCGCCCACATTGCCGCCCGGCCGCACTCCGTAATGGCGTGAAAACAGCTCGCCCAAAGGTTCGCCCAGCGCTTCCAGAATCTCGCTCTTCGTCCACAGGTAAAATGCGCCCTCGGACTCGGGGCTTCCCGGTTGGGCTCCAATGGGGCTGTCGGCGTCTTCGGCGGAATAAAAGGCGCCTTCCGGGCTCCTGATATCCCGTAGCACGTACGCCAGGATCTCGCGGGCCACCTCGGCCAGACCGGCGTCGCCCGAGGCACGGAAGCCGTCCAGATAGACCGAGGCGAGTTGCGCCTGATCGTAGAGCATCTTCTCGAAGTGCGGCACAAGCCACCGCTCGTCCACCGAGTAACGGTGGAACCCGCCGCCCAGGTGGTCGCGGATGCCGCCCCGGGCCATGCCCCGCAACGTGGTGAGCGCCATATCCAGCGCTTCCCCATCACGGCTCCGGCGCCAGTAGGCCAGCAAGAAGTTCAGCGCCGCCGGGCGCGGGAACTTCGGCGCACCTTCAAACCCTCCATAGGACGCGTCGAAACTCCTGCGGAAGGCTTCCAACCCCGCCTCGAGAACCCGTTCTCCGGGCGTGTCCGGCCGTCCGGTTAAGGCCAGGTGGCGGCGTAATCCGCCCAAGGCTTCGGCGCCCGCCTGAAGGATGCGTTGCTTATCAGAGCGCCAGGCCTCGGCAATCCGCTCGAGCACCGTACGGAAACCGGGGCGCCCGTAAGCGCCGTCCGGCGGGAAGTAGGTGCCGCCGAAAAAGGGGGTGCGGTCGGGCGCCAGCCACACCGACATCGGCCATCCGCCTCCACCTGTAGTAGCCTGCACAAAGAGCATGTAGACGCGGTCCACATCGGGACGCTCCTCGCGGTCCACCTTCACCGGAACAAAGTAGGTGTTCAGCAGTTGGGCGATGGCCGGGTCCTCGAACGATTCCCGCTCCATTACGTGGCACCAGTGGCAGGTGGAATACCCTACGGACAAAAAAACCGGTTTATCCTCCCGG
>CAYSBM010000662.1:0-1884 GCA_964429095.1 uncultured Solibacteraceae bacterium
GCTCGGGCCGCTCTCGCGCACCATGAAGGACCAGATCAGCCACATCCGCGCCTGGGCCTTCGAGCGCGCCGTGCGCGCTACGCCGCATTCGCCGGGCCGATGAGGCCGGCTCGCATTCTAGTACCTGGAGGCCCATAGTTTGTCAGGCCATACCTGACTGCCAACTAGGGACTCTTACCGATTGGGTTCGTCTCACAGAACAAATAGAATGCGAATGAAGCGGCAAGAGGCCACCATCAAAATGTCCGCCACAAAAACAGTCAAGGCGCATTACACCGAATCGGAAGCCGCGGCAGTATTAGGTATTCCGGTGGAAAAGCTCCGAAGCTTGGTGAGGGACCACATCCTGAAGGGTGAACCGGAATGTGGAACGCTCACACGCGCCTGCTATCAACCCGCCGACCTGCTGGTGCTGCGGCTGCTGGCGTCGGGCGCCATCAACCCCACAGCTGAGAATTGACCAGATTCGGCGGACGCCCGCCATCCAGGGCGGCAATGACGTTCTCGGCCGCCATGATCGACATTCGCCGGCGCGTGGCCACCGAAGCGCTGGCGATGTGGGGAGCCAGCACCACGTTGTCGAGTTCCAGCAGCAATGGGTGCACGTGGGGCTCGTTCTCAAATACATCCAACCCCGCCGCCGCAATGCGGCGCTCTCTCAGCGCTTCGGCCAGCGCTGCTTCATCTACCACCGCGCCGCGAGCCGTGTTGCCCAGAATGGCAGTGGGCCTCATCATTTGCAGCTCGCGCCGCCCGATGAGATGGCGGGTAGCTGGAGTAAGAGGAACGTGCAGGCTCACAAAGTCGGATTCGCGCAACAGCCGCTCCGGTTCGGCGTACTCCAGTGAGAGTTCCCGTTCCAACCCTTCCGGGACCCGCACGCTGTCGTGATAGAGCACGCGCATGGAAAAGCCGGAGGCGCGCCGCGCCACAGCCTGGCCGATGCGTCCCATGCCAAAGATGCCCAGCGTCTGGTGATGGATGTCCTGGCCGGCCAGCAGGTCGATGGTCCAGCACTTCCACTGGCCGCTGTGGACGAACTTGTGCGCCTCTACGATGCGCCGCGACGCCGCCATCAGCAGCGCAAACGCCAGATCCGCGGTAGTCTCAGTCAGAACTCCCGGCGTGTTGGTGACCATGATGCCGCGCCGGGTGGCGGCGGCGACATCAATGTTGTCGTAACCTACGGCGACGTTGGCAATGACGCGCACCCCCTCCAGTTGTTCGATCACCGTCTCATCCAAACGGTCGGTGAGCTGGCTCACGAGGGCTTGCTTGGCGCGGGCGCGACTCAACAACTCTTCCGGCGTCAGCCCTTCGTCAGTCGCTTCATAGTCGACCTCGCAGCGGCGGCGCAACAATTCCACCGCTTCCGGATAGATGCGTTTGGTCACAAGTACAGCCGGACGGAAAGACATGGATGAGATGCATTGTCGCATGGCGTTCCCGCGTCGTACAATAGGCGTTCTAACCGAATCATATGGCGAAACTTGGATTTCTGGGCTTGGGCATCATGGGCTACCCCATGGCCCGCAATCTTATGCGCGCCGGCCACGAGGTGGCCGTATGGTCTCACACTGCGGCCAAAGCCAGGCAACTGGCCGAAGCCGAAGGCGGAACCGCCTGCGCAACGCCCCGGGAGGTGGCCGGACGCTCAGAGTGTGTATTTTTGTGCGTGGGCGATACGGCTATGTCCGAGCAAGTTCTTCTGGGCCCGGACGGCGTAATTGAGGGCGCGCGGCCCGGCTTGGTGGTAGCCGACGCCAGCACCGTAAGTCCCAGCCGCAGCCGCGCTATCGGCGAAAAACTGGCCGCCAGAGGCATCCACTTTCTGGATGCCCCCTGCACCGGTTCAAAACCCGGCGCCGAAGCCGGCACGCTGAC
>CAYSBM010000663.1:0-1882 GCA_964429095.1 uncultured Solibacteraceae bacterium
CCTGCCGCATCCTGCTCGTCGAGAAGACCGACCGCCTCTACCGCAATCTCAAGGACTGGGTCACGCTCGACGAGCTGGACCTCGAAATCCACCTCGTCAAGGAGAACATCGTCATCTCCCAGGACTCCCGCTCGTCGGAGAAGTTCATGCACGGCATCAAGGTCCTGATGGCCAAGAACTACATCGACAACCTGTCGGAGGAGACCAAGAAAGGGATGCTTGAAAAGGCGCGCCAGGGGATCTGGCCCTCCTACGCGCCGCTCGGCTATCTGAACGTGATGGGCGGGGACGGCAAGCGGACCATCGCGCCGAACCCCGAACTGGCGCCGGTCATCCAGCGCATGTTCGAACGTTACGCGACCGGCAAGCACTCCTTGAAGGAACTCGCCAAACTGGCGCGGCAGGACGGTCTGCAATATCCCAAGAGCAAGCTCCCGGTGCCGACCTCCACCGTCCACAAGATCCTGCGCAACCGCATCTACTCGGGCGATTTCGATTTTGACGGCAAGACCTACGCCGGCAAGTACGAGGCGATCGTGACGCGCGAGCTGTGGCAGGAGGTCCAGGACCGTCTCGATGGGCGCAGCCGCCAGAAGCCGCGCAAGGCGCGGCACGAGTTCGCCTTCAGCAACCTCATCCGGTGCGGCCACTGCGGCTGCGCGATGGTGGGCGAACTGAAGAAGCAGCAGTACGTCTACTACCACTGCTCGCGGTACAAGGGCCGTTGCCCGGAGCCGTACACGCGCGAGGAGGTGCTCGAAGAGCGGTTCTCGGAGCTGCTCCGGAAACTCACATTCCCGAAGGACGTCCTAGAATGGATCGTCACCGCGCTACGCGAAAGCCACCACGACGAGAAAGCCTTCCACGACGAAGCCATCGGGCGGCTCCAGGCCGAGTACCGCCGCCTTCAGGACCGCATCGACGCGATGTACGTGGACAAGCTGGATGGCCGGATCGACAACGCCTTCTTCGACCGCAAGTCGGCCGAGTGGCGCGCCGAGCAGGACCGCATCCTGCGTGACATCGAGACCCACCAGTCCGCCAACCGCACCTACATCGAGGAAGGCGTCCAACTCCTACGCCTGGCCGACCGCGCGCACGCCCTGTTCGAGAGGCAGGAACCGGCGGAAAAACGACGCCTCCTCAGTTTTCTACTATCGAACTGCGTTTGGAAGGACGGTGTCTTGACCGCGGAATATCGCCAACCCTTTGACATGTTGGCACTTGCGCGCGAGGCGTCGGGTGATGCGATTGGGGAGGGTGCGGGGAAAACGGCCAGTTTTGAGAAGTGGCTCCTCAACCCAAACAAAGGCTGTCGCCGGGGATGGAGACGCATTGAAAGTCATTGATTCTAAATGATCTACGCAAATTGAGACGCAACCTTGACGCATCCCCGATTTGGGCTTGGAGCGTCTACGGCGCGATCGGCGGAAATTCCCCGGAGATCTCCCTGGTACTCTTGGTCGCAGGTCCGAATTCGGCAGGCTCCTTAAAGAGGTTCGACGCTCGTCTGGCTCCTGGGCCGAGGCGAATCGAGTTCTCGGGCGAGATTGGCCAGGGCGAGGTGATACCAGACCAAACACTCGGCGGCCAAGCCGAATCCCAAGACCCGTTCGATCTGCAGCAGGTTCATGTAAAGGTTCATGTACGGGCCGGGCAGTAGGTGCTCGAATATCCTTGCCACACTGAGGAGGGACCAGATCGCCGCTCCGACCAGGAGGGCGAATAGCAGCCCGGGCCGAGGGAACGCAAACGCTGGAGGGTTGCCTCGGGCCCCAATCGCCATGCCTCGGTGTTCGCGGGAGACGATGACGTCATACGGCAGTACGTGAGCGTTACGTGAACCCCATCTTGTGAGCGGCGGCGTCTTGGCTCAGAGTTG
>CAYSBM010000664.1:0-510 GCA_964429095.1 uncultured Solibacteraceae bacterium
CGGGACGGACCCACAGGTACAGGCACTGGAAGAGAATCTTGTAGTATTGGCCGGAGGCATCCACGCCAATCGCGCGGACATTCTTGCCCGCCTGGAGAGTCACCACCGGATCGGTCATCTTGCCTGGTGCCCAGTAGAGCGGCGTATCGACTACGAACGTCGCGCCGACGGCGGTGCTGGGAATGGCGATGGAGGCATCGCAGCCCGGCCCGACGTTGTTGGGGTAGATGTCGCCCGGACCGCTGATGGTCAGCGAGTAGTTGATGGGAGTGGGCTGGTCAAAGGAGTCGATGATGATCACCACGTAGTAAAGAATCCCGGCATCCAGGATGCAGCGGGTTCGTGTTGCTGGCCGCATTGCAGTTTTGTGGCGTGGAGGGATAAAGGCTCCCCGGTAGAGATACATCGCGGAAGTCGATCCCGGCTCATCGAAGCTGTACGAGCCAGCGGTCCCCACCGAGAAAGTGATAGCTTCGTAATGGACCGCAAATGCAAAGAGTCCTCCACCAC
>CAYSBM010000664.1:520-1875 GCA_964429095.1 uncultured Solibacteraceae bacterium
TACAGTTCGGGGTGCTGATCTACGCGACGTTGGGCATGATCGGATCGGCGGAGTCGAGGATGCCGTTCACGGTGTAGGAGGCTGCGGAAGCACGATTCGCACCCAGGGGGACCAGCGCGACCAGAAGGGCAATTACTCCAATCAACAAGCGTGAAAACTTCATCTGTAGCTCCTTGTGGCTAATCGGACGAGGGGCTGCAATGTGGCTTCAAATAGTAGAACAAGGGATTCGGAATGCCTAGATACTAATCAAATTATACATATTACATTGAGTCTTGACTATAAAAATACGGGAAAAAATAACTATAAAGGCCATAAAAAGGCGTAGAAAAGCAAGTTGAAAAGAAAAGGAGTAAGCACGGTGGGCGCTTACTCCTTGCGAGTATCAGGCTACGAGGCGCAGAAATCAGGGCCGGGTCTGGCGGACCAGCTGCTCGGCGTCGGCGACCATCGCCTCGATCTCGGCGAGACCTTCCTGCCAGAAGTGCGGATCGGTCAGGTCCACGCCCATCGGCGCGAGGGTCTTCTCCGGCCAGTTGGAGCCGCCCGCGCGCAGCACGTCCAGGTAGCGCGGGGCGAAAGCGCTGCCTTCCTTGCGGTAGCGGGCAAAGAGCGCCATCACCAGCAGCTCGCCGAAGGAATAGGCGTAGACATAACCCGGCGTGTGCAGGAAGTGGGGGATGTAGCTCCACCACAGGCTGTAATTGTCGGTCAGTTCGATGCTGCCGACGAACATGGCGCGCTGCGTCTCCATCCAAATCTGGCCGAGGCGCTCGCTGCTCAGTTCGCCTTCTTCGCGGCGGGCGGTGTGCATCCCGTGCTCGAAGCGGTTCATCGAAATCTGGCGGAAGACGGTGGCGAAGGTGTCCTCGATCTTGTGCGCCAGCATGGCCAGCCGCACTTTGGGATCGGATTCTTTAGCCATGAAATCGCTGAAGACCAACATCTCGCCGAAAGTCGAGGCCATTTCCGCCGTCGTCAGCGGGGTATGGGCCTGTAACATGCCCTGCTCGCGCGAAAGGTACTGGTGGACGCCATGCCCCAGTTCGTGGGCGAGGGTCATCACGTCGCGGGCCGCGCCGGTGTAGTTCATGAAGACGTAAGGATGCGCCGAGGGGACCGTCGAAGCGCTGTACGCGCCGCTGCGCTTGCCCATCTTGGGCGGGGCATCGATCCAGGAGCGCTCGAAAAATTCGGTTGCGATCTCGGCCATGCGCGGATGGAAGCGCCCGTAAGCGCTCAGGACCATCTCGCGGGCCTGATTCCAGGAATAATGCCCTTCGGCGGCGGGCAGCGGGGCAAAGCGGTCATACTCGTACAGCTTATCGACGCCCAGCAGTTGGCGCTTGAGGTGG
>CAYSBM010000665.1:0-1873 GCA_964429095.1 uncultured Solibacteraceae bacterium
GCCGAGGTCCAAGGCCCGCGCCACAAGCGAATACTCCAAAGCCGCGACGCGCACCAGGGGCGAGATGCCGGCCGTGATCGCTTCCCGGCAAATATCCTGCAATGATTCGACGCTGAATCCCCCATGTTCGGCATCGATGTAGACCCAGTGGAAACCGGCGGCGGCCAGGATGCGTGCGATCACCGGCGACCGCAGGTTCGACCACCCGCAGCCGATCTGGAGCTTTCCCTCCGCAAGAGCTTTCTTTACGGGATTGGTTCGCATACGCCGCCTTCGCCCTCCGGATCAAGCCGTCAAGACCCGGTGGTCCGGAAAGTCCACCTGGACATTCTCGTAGAGACGGTCCACGAAATCAAGGCCATGACGGGCCAGAAAGGGAAGAATCGAATAGAAGCGCTCCTGTAAGCGCCGCTGCGGATAGATGAGGTTCGACAGATACTCTGTTTCAAGGGCACCTCTTTCATCGCGGCGGGCGCACTCGCGCGCGGTCTTGCGCCGGATCTTGGCGAGTTGATAAAGCATCTTGGCGCGGCTGTTGTCCAGCGCCGCGGCCAGCGTGGGATCGAAGGCCTTCAGAGCGCTCCCCAAAGTCTCCAGCGCCGCGCGGGTTTCACCCTCGGCCGCGTCAAGCGATTGTTCGAGTTCGCGCGGGACGAGCCGGGCGGCAATGGCGGCGGCCAGCGCCTCCCGGCCGGAGAAAACCTCATCCAGCGTGAGGCCATAACGCGCCAGCAGCTTGGCGGCGCGGCCATCCAGAATGGTGAAGCCCGCGCGCGGGACCAGGACCGGCATGCGTCCCAGCAGCGCATGGTAAAGCACCTGAGACTGCGCCATGTAAGCCGTCTCGGCTGGGCCGACAACGGTAGCAACGGTGGGCATCAGATAGTCCGCCACCACGGGCCGGAGCAGCGCATTGGGAGAGAGCCGCTCTGGCCGGGCGCGCAGTTCGGCAGCCGTGTACCGCGCTTGCTTGCTTACATAGTGGCCGCCTTCCCGCCGCAAGGCGAGCCGGCTGTCTCCGTCCAGCAGGAAAAACGGGGCCTGCTGCGCTTCGACACGCACCTGCGCGTGATAGCCGGCTGCGGCCAGTTCATGATTGCGCCGCAAGAGCGCAGCCAGCAGGTCCGGGGTGGCGTCAACCGCCTGGGCAACCAGCGGCGCCGCCAGCTCGCGAATAGCCTCATCCAGCGGGTCCAACAGCAGCAGATTATAGCGGCCCAGTAGCGAGCCGAGAAGCGCGGCGAAAGCTTCTCCCAACGTGCGGCCGTCTCGATACGCCGCCGCCGCGATGCGGGCAACCTCGCCGGCGAAAGGCAAGTCGCCGAGCGCACCGGCCAAGGCCGCAGTGGGTTCACCGTGAATCGGGATGCGGCCGGCCACGCGCGGCCCGCTATTTGTGCAGGGAACTGCGATTTGCGCAGGACGTTGCTCGTGGTTGAACACCCAGGTGGAGCGCACTTCCTCGAAATCGTGATCTTCGGTAGCTAGCCAGAAAACGGCCACCGCGGCAATTCCGAGGTCCGTGAGGCGGCGGGCAAGTTTCGCGGCGGTCAGCGCTTTGTAGATCGTGTAGGCCGGACCCGAGAATAGGCCCACTTGCTGGCCCGTGGTCACCACGACCGTGCCGGGGCGGGATAGCGCTTCCAAGGCGGGGCTGGGGCCATTCCGCCGCGCGAGCGCCTCTGCCAGCGCGGCGCGGCGCCCGGCGGGATATTCGATCACGGCTGCGGCGCGCCGGTAGCTATCCGCCTGGCAAGGCGCATAATCATAAAAGCCTGCGACGCGGTCGAAACGGGAGAGAGAATCGGTGGAAAGCGCGCTGGGCGCGATGAGGGGCGTGGCAGCACGGCGCGGGGACCGGAGCGCGCGGGCC
>CAYSBM010000666.1:0-1868 GCA_964429095.1 uncultured Solibacteraceae bacterium
ACTCGGCCCAAGCAAAGCCATCCCTGCGAAAAAAACAAGTTTGCGGCTCACAATGCCAACATGATATGGCTAAATGGAAAGGCGCGACAACCATCCATGACAGGCAGAGAACGGGTTCTCGCAGCGGTGGCGCACAAGGAGCCGGACCGCGTACCCATCGATCAGGGCTCTATGCGCTCCACAGGCATTATGGCCGTGGCTTATAACCGCTTGAAGAAGCACCTCGGCATCCAAGGTTCTCCTACCTTCCTTTACGACCTGATCCAGCAACTGGCGCAGCCTGATGACTGGTACCTGGACCGCTACCATGTGGACGCCGTCGACGGCGGCCGCGCCGTTACATCTCCTGATCAATGGCAGCCCTGGACGCTGCCCGACGGCTCCCCCGCCGTGGCGCCGGCCTGGTTTAAACCTGAGATCAAAGACGGCGGTATTTATTACAGAGACGCAAGCGGCGATTTGATCGGGAAGATGCCTCCAGGGGCTTATTACTTAGACCAATGTTACTGGCCTTTGTCCGGAGAGGATGGACTGGATAACTATGAACCTCTAGCCGATAAGATGGCCAAAGTAACTTGGGCGGCATTGCCCACCGCGCCGTTCGATCAGCCGCTGAGCGAAGAACGGTTGGAGGAGATTTCGCGCGTGCTGCACGCCTATCATGACTCCAATCCTTACGCCGTATCCATCGCCGTGGGCTGCAATCTCTTCGAATGGAGCCAGTTCCTGTTCGGCATGGAAAACCTTTATTACTATCTGGGCGCCGAAAAGCAGCGGCTGGGCAAGTTTCTGGACCGTCTTACCGAGCATCACCTCGCCACCCTGGACCGGATCCTGCCCAAGCTCCGCGGCGCGGTGGATATTCTGGTGGTAGGCGACGATCTCGGCATGCAGAGCGGGCCGCAGATGTCGCGCGCGACTTACCGCGAACTGTTCTTCCCCCGCCACAAACGCATCTACGAGCACGCCAAGCGCCTCAGTGGAGCGCACATCTTTCTGCATTCCTGCGGGGGCATCTATCAGTTGATTCCTGACTTGATTGAAGCGGGCGTTGAAATTCTGAACCCCGTGCAGACCAGCGCGCGGAATATGGAGCCGGAGCGGTTGAAGCGCGAATTCGGCGCTCATTTGACCTTTTGGGGCGGAGGCTGCGACACGCAGAAAATCCTCCCACTCGGCACGCCCGCCGAAGTGCGCGAGGATGTCCGGCGCCGCATGGACATTTTCATGAAGGGTGGCGGCTTCGTCTGGGCGCCTATTCACAACATCATGGCCGACATCCCGCCGCAGAACATTGAGGCGGCGCTTGAAGCCGCCTGGGAGTTCGGCAAATACTAGCCGAGCCGCGCCTCGCCGAGCCGAGCCGACGCCAGAAAAGCGCCCGCCACAGTGGCGGTGTCCCTTCCGGAATTCACATCGCGGTTCAGTTTCCGGATTACATCATTGGGGATCTTGCCGCTCAAGCGCCCGAGCAGTTCCCGTAACTCAGGCCGCCGCGCCAGCACATCGGCGCGCGCCACCACACACACCCGTGCAGGCAAGAAGGCGGATTTGTCGTCCACCAGAATCTTCCATCGCGCTTCGGCCAAGGCACCATCGCTTGCCGTCCCAGCAATGACATCTACGCGCCGCTCGGCCAGCGCCCGGTAAAGCGGTGCGGTTTCGTCGCGGCCTTGCGTGTAAAGCCGGACAGGCAGTTCGTAGACCTTCACCAGGCTGGCATTGCCGTCGGGCCGGTTCATAAACGACCGCGTCGCGGCCAGCCGTACCGGCGTTTTCCTGGCCGCCAGTGCGCTGATCGTATCGATGGATTGCAAGCGCGGGTCCTCTGCGGCCGCCACCAAAACGAACGATGCATCAAAACCCAG
>CAYSBM010000667.1:0-1548 GCA_964429095.1 uncultured Solibacteraceae bacterium
ACCCACCGATTCTTGAAATTCTCCAAAAAATCCGCCTGTTGTTGGTAGTCAAGGACTGCCTGGAAGGCTGCCAATACGGGCTCGATTTGCGCCTGCACCAGGCTGTGTTCCGTCAAACCCGCATAAGCCAGCACAACGGCGCGGATGAGCTGGGTGCCGCCCAGGCGTTGGCTGTCCGCGAAACTGCCGAAGGTGCCCATTTCTGCGGAAATGCGGTCACCTTGATCGCAAACCGCCTCGACTGCCTTGACCAGGCCGGGATGATGGCGGTCCAGCCCTTTTTCGCAAAGAATCCGGATGCCGCTTTCCAGGCTGTCATAGCCGTGAAAGCGTTGTCCCAGCCAGCCATCCGCGGTTTGACTCGCCAGAATTTTGTGTACCACCGGGTCATCTAGCAGCAGGGGTTGCAGCTGGCGCTGATCACCATTGCTAAGGGCCGCGCCGCAAAGTTCGCTGGCCGTCCGGATGCGGATTGCCGCGCAGGCCTGCGTAGCTAAGAACGCTGTGACCTCATCCTTGGGCATGGCTGGTTTCAGGGCAGGGTTGTCTCTGCACTGCTGATGACGACGGGTGTCAGCGGCGTATTTTCGAGATAGCTGTAAAATTCGGCGCCTTCCGGGTTGTCCGCTTCGCTGCGGAATTTCTCGCTCCAGCGGAAACCAATCGACTGGTAAAGCAGTTCAGCTTTTATGGTGAAGGGGCCGGTGTAAGCGCCGGTATCGATGAGATAGCGGGTTGTGTCGCCGCCAGCGATGAAGTCTGCGTCTTGCAGCGCTGCGCCGGCCACCGCAATGACCGGATCGGCGGTAGTTTTCTCAAAACCGAGCGGCAGTAAGCGGTTATCTTTTAAATAATTTTTCGCCCGCAGCAAATTGGTGGTTACCTGGCCGTTGGGGTCACCGATAATCGGCTCATAGATTTGCACCTGATCCGCGGCGTTGATTTCGGCGTAATGCGGCTCGAATTGGGCCGCGTCAGCGTCGTTGGCATTCCCAACAATCGATCCATCGGCATTCCAGCCGCCGGAATCAAAGATTACCTGTTGTTTCCCATCCAGAATAGTCAAATGCAGCCAGGCGCGGCGTGAGGGGAAACTGGTGGGGAACTTATGCCCGGTCAATATCTGGATGGCGGCGTCAACGGTCAATTGAGCGCCATCCTGCTCAGCTTTCAGGTTCAGGGTGGCTGTGCGCTGGGTCAGCTGGTCGCTGATCTGCTGCGCGGTCACCGCGAAATGATCGCTGTTAGCCGAAGCGTTCAGCGCCTGGGCGTTATTGGAGAATAAATTGACCATGAAGAGATTGCCGCCTGCCAGAATATGCTGCCCGAACGGTTCGCGCGCCGGGCTGCCAGTATTGGCGATGGCGACCGCGCCGGAAGCGGCGGGGGCGCGGACCCCGAACTCGGCGAACACGATGCCGCCGATCCCGGCCCCGCTGGCGGTACCGATGCTGAAGGCGACGGTGCCGCCCGCCGCCGCGAGATCGGTGTTCCCCGGAGCGATCTGGAGAACGCGGCTCTGCAACGCCGTCGCGAGGCAGGCCACCG
>CAYSBM010000667.1:1558-1865 GCA_964429095.1 uncultured Solibacteraceae bacterium
GCGGGCATATGGCAGGTCTGGCAGGTCTGTGTGCCCGGATAGGCAGAGTGCTGGTATTCAAGCTGCGGGGTTTGTTCAGGAAATAACTCGTCGCTTAATTCACCGTCGTTGGTGATGTACGGGGTAAACAGATTATGGCAGACTGCGCAGGTTTCGGATTGGAGAATGTGCTCTGATTGCGCGGGGGTATAGCCAGATGTGCCGCTCATCACAGCGGAATTAGCGCTGTCCACGGCGAACTGGCCGTAGATGGCGCGGCTGCCGGCCGGTGTGGTCGAGTCGATCTGGTACCCGCCGCTGAAGCTGG
>CAYSBM010000668.1:0-1861 GCA_964429095.1 uncultured Solibacteraceae bacterium
CGGCAGCAGATTCCGCTTGCTTCTACCGGCCGAGTGAAGCGATGAATGGAGTCGCAATGAGGAACACCAAAGCACAGACCACCAAACAAACCGCCGCCGGCTGCTACGCCGAGCGGCACGCCGAAGCCAAAGACCTGCTGGAGCGCATCGCCGCGCGTCTGGCCGACCACCAAAAGCGCCAAGCCCAGGAGCCCGCCGATTGGGGGTACCCCGGCGACCTCGGCCGCATCACCGAGCAGCTCGCCTGCGTCCTGGCCGACCTGGGAGACCGCAGCGCGGTGGATGAGAAAGGACTGGAGTACTGAACATGCAGAAGCACAACGTCAAGGTCGGATCGACCTACATCGTCAAGGTCAGCGGCACGCTGGCCAAAGTCCGCATCACCCGCGAACACGAGCGCGGCGGCTGGTATGGCATCAACCTGGCGACCGGCCGCGAAGTCCGGATCCGGACCGCCGCCCGCCTCCGCTTTGAAGTTCCTGACGGCGCGCCGGGAATCAGTCCCGAAGAGGCACGCCAGATCGTAGACAAAATCGAGTTCTGAAACAGGAGATCAACCATGCCCACGTTTTCGATAGACACCGACAACACCATCACCGCCTACCTCGCCGGGGAAGCAATCCCCGAGGGCGAGGCGCGGTTCTCGAGCGAGAAGGAACTCGCGAAGATCGCCGCCAACTGGCCCGCCGAGCGGCTGGTCGAGATCTGGAACGGCTTCGCCGGCGTGCCGCCCTTCGGCGACCTCAAGCCGGTGAAGAAGTTCACCGACCGAAAGACCGCCGTCGCGCGGATCTGGAAGGCGGTCCAGGCCCTGACGCCCACGGCTGCGCCACAGGCGGCCCCTGCCGCGCCGAAGCAGGCCAAGGCGGCCAAGGAGGCCACCGCGCGCGACGGGGCGAAGCCCGCACGCGAAGGCTCGAAGAAGGCTATCGTCCTCGAACTCCTGCGCCGCCCCGAAGGCGCCACGCTCGCCGACATCCAGGCCGCGACGTCCTGGCAAGCCCACAGCGTGCGTGGCTTCCTCTCTGGCGCGCTCGGCAAGAAGATGGGCCTCACGATCGAGTCCATCAAGACGCCCGATGGGGCGCGCTCCTACCGCCTCAAGACCCAGTAGCATCCGTGTTCACACTCTGCCGCCAGCCTCAGTCGCTGGCGGCTTCTCTCTTCCGCTCGACCAGCGTTTCCAGGCGCTCCTCAAGCAATGCCTCCCGCAGCTCGGCTTCCGCTTTTCGGAGGTACAATCCGTTCAACCTTAAAATGATCCGGCTCTCGAGCTCAGCCAGTTCCTTGCGCACCTCGGCCAGGAGCGCCCGGTTCTGGAGGCTCACGTAGGTGGCAATCAGGCCGGAGGCAAGGCCGATGGCCGGCACGATGGCAGTCAGGATCCGCTCATCCATTCCTCGCGCTCCCGTTTGAGGATCCGCAACTCCTGCGCCCAATCGTGCAGCGCCAGGCACAGGCCGGCAATGTCCGGATGACCCTCCCGAAGCAGACGCTCTGCCTCGGCTATTTCACGCTCGCAGCGGGCGACCTCACGCCGCCACCGCTCCTCGTTCCAGGGCGACCTCGTCGAACCCTCGGCCGTCGGACTCGAGCACGGCGCGCTTGCCGGAGAACTCTTCAAAACGCCGGATGATGACATCGCAGTACTTCGGCTCCAGTTCGACCAGCCGCGCTTGGCGACCCGTTTTCTCGCAAGCGACAAGCGTCGAGCCCGATCCGGCGAACGGATCGAGCACTGTATCCCGGCTCTTGCTCGAGTTGCGGATCGCGCGTTCCACCAACTCCACCGGCTTCATCGTCGGGTGCAGGTCGTTGGCGAAGGGCTTCTTGACGAACCACACGTCGCCCAGGTCGCGCC
>CAYSBM010000669.1:0-1861 GCA_964429095.1 uncultured Solibacteraceae bacterium
GACCTGGGGAGGGGCACTCCCGACGGACCCACTCCCAAGCCCAGCGTCAATAAGCTTATCGAAGCCGCCAGGAATCCCCGCAACCACCGCTACTCCATGTCGCGGGGCATACCCAACCTGCGCCAGGAAATTGTCAAGCGATACAAGGTGCACTACGGCGTGGACCTGGACCCGGAAAAGGAGGCTATCGTCACCATCGGCGCCAAGGACGCCGTCGCGCACCTGTTGTTCGCCGTGATCGGACCAGGTGATCAGGTCGTCTGCCCCAACCCGGCTTACCCTATCCATCAGTATGGGGTGGTGATGGCCGAGGGGCACGCCGTGGCGCTGCCTATGCCGACTCCCGAGGAATTCCTGCACCGCTTGGAGGACGTCTACCGCACCTCCCTCATGAAGCCGCGCATGATCCTGATCTCGTTCCCGCACAATCCTACCACCCTCTGCGTCGAACGCCCGTTTTTTCAGGAGATCATCCGCCTGGCTTCGCGCCACGGCACGATGGTTCTACACGACTTCGCTTACGCCGATCTGGTCTTTGACGGCTACCGGGCCCCGAGCATTTTGGAGATCGTCGGCGCTAAGGAAGTGGCCGTCGAGATCTACTCCATGTCGAAGAGTTTCAATATGGCCGGCTGGCGAGTCGGCTTCTGCCTGGGCAATCCCAAAATGATCGGCGCCCTGGCCCGGATCAAGAGTTATCTGGACTATGGCGTTTTTCAACCCTTGCAAATCGCCGCCATTATCGGCTTGCGCGAATGCGGGGAGGAAACGCGCAAAATTTGTGAGCTTTACCGGCGTCGCCGCGACGTACTGATCGACGGACTGAAACGCGCAGGCTGGCCTGTGGAGCCGCCCCGCGGCTCGATGTTCGTCTGGGCCGCCATTCCCGAGCGCTTCCGGGCCGCCGGCTCGCTGGAGTTTTCCAAGATGCTGCTGGAAAAAGCTCTGGTCGCTGTTTCGCCCGGAATCGGTTTCGGGCCTCTGGGCGAGGGCTTCGTGCGCTTTGCTCTGGTGGAAAACGACCACCGCATACGCCAGGCCACTCGGTCCATCAAGCTGGCGCTGCGCTAGGCGCTCCGGCCGCAACGCCACGGCGCAAGATGTGAACCTCCCATGAACAGCCAGCGGGAAATGGCGGAGTTCGAACTGGCCGATCTCACCTGCCTGCCACCCGCCGCCTTGGATGACCTGCTGGTTGAGGAGAGCATAACCTGGCGTGAGCAGTTGGATTGGGATTTCTCCGCCACCGCCGGCTTGGTGCGCCGCTTCGCCGGGAACCACATGCTCAGCGGCTACGCGTTGCTCGCCCACGGGGTGGCCGCAGGGTATTGTTATTCGGTGATCGACAACCACAAAGGCCTTATAGGCGATCTGTACCTGTGCCGCGCACTGCGCAACGACCGGGCTGAGAGCTTGTTGCTGGAAGCCACTGTGCGGCGTCTCATGCTTGCACAGCAGGTTAGCCGGAGCGAGAGTCAGTTGATGGTGCTGGAAAATGCGGCGTCCCGGCAGCTTCCGGCCCCCGAATTCGCCCACATCTACGAGCGTTGCTTCATGATGGCAGAGCTCGGCGCCATCTATCTCAAGCCGCTCCGCTTGCGCGCCGACGTGCATATCGATCAATGGAACCAGTGGCGGCAGCCGGAGGTGGCCTGCATGATCGCCGCCGCATACCGCAACCACATCGACAGCCGGATCAACGACCAATACCGCACCGTGGCAGGAGCCCGGCGGTTCCTCATGAACATCGTCGAGTACCCGGGGTGCGGCGCTTTCTTTGCTCCCGCCAGCCTCCTGGCTTTCCACGCTCGCACCGGTGAGGTTTGCGGCGTCTGTCTAGCGAGCCTGGTGGCCGCTCATA
>CAYSBM010000670.1:0-1613 GCA_964429095.1 uncultured Solibacteraceae bacterium
TATGGTGGAAGTGCTGGACCGCACCATGCACATCGCCACGGTGAGTGAGGGGGGGAAACTCAACATCGAGATGCGGATCAAGCAAGGCCGGGGCTACGTCAGCGCGGACCGCAATTTCGACGAGGATTTGCCGCTGGGCTACATTCCCATCGATTCCGTGCATTCCCCGGTGCGCAAAGTGAACTATACGGTGGAGGCGGCGCGGCTCGGCCAGGTGACCGATTACGACAAGCTCACCCTGGAGGTGTGGACCAACGGCGCCATCTCGCCCCAGGACGCCATCGGGCAAGCGGCCAAGTTGCTGAAGGATCATATGTCGATCTTCATCAACTTTGAGGAATTGGCTGAAGCGGCGGAAGAGCCGGCTGAGCGGGCTCTCAGCCAGTTGCAGGAGGTGCTCAACCGTTCGGTGGAAGAGCTGGAGCTCAGCGTCCGCTCTTACAATTGCTTGAAAAACGCCAACATCCAAACCATCGGCGATTTGGTGCAGAAAACGGAAGCCGAGATGCTTCGCACTAAGAACTTCGGCCGGAAGTCGCTCAATGAGATCAAAGAGATTCTGGCTGGCCTGGGGCTCAGCGTCGGCATGAAGTACGATGCGCAGGGCAGATGGGTGCTGCCGGGTGGCGGCTGGCCACCGCTGCGGGGCGCTGCTAGCGCGCCGAGCGCCGGTGAGATTGGGCCGTCCGAGCCGGCCATTAGCGAAGAATCCCTGGAGCAGCCGGGCACTGGCGAGATCAGCGAGTAAGGAAGCAAACCATGAGACACAGACGAGGTGGATATAAACTCAAGCGCGACAGCGCCGCACGAAAAGCCCTTTTGCGGGGCTTGGTAACCAGCGTCATTGAACAGGAGCGCGTGATCACCACCGTACCCAAGGCGAAGGCCGTAAGGCCGCTGGTGGAGAAAATGATCACCTTGGCCAAGCGCGATACTTTGCATACGCGCCGGCAAGCCGCCTCGTTCCTGAAGACGCCCGCCTCGGTGAAGAAACTATTCGAGAAGTTGGGCGCCCGCTTCGGACAGCGCAACGGAGGCTATACCCGGATTGTCAGGCTAGGGTGGCGGAAAGGTGACGGCGCCGAGCAGGCTATGCTGGAACTTGTGGGATCTGAACTGGTTAAACGGGCTGCGGAGCGGGCTAAGCGGCGCGAAGGCAAGATTCAGGCCTTGAAAGAGGGCCGGGAGTTCGAAGGAGAAGGCGGAGAAGGCACTAAGCCTCAGAGCTGAAAATTTCGTCTTAAGTGTAAGAGCGCCTTTGGCTTATCTGATCGCCAAGGCGCTCTTTTTCTGTGCCCAGAAAAATCTTCATTATGATTATAAGATCTCTTGACAAGACTTGACTAATATTTTATTATTGTTGTGTAGAGGGAGGAACAAGAGTTATGGCTATCACCAAGTACGACCCGTTTGCTGATTTGGCGGATTTTCCAACCGGTATTCGCCTGTTCCAGGATGCTGTCAGCCGGCTGTTCAGTGAACCACCGGCCGCGCGGCCTTGGGCGCCTCCGGTCGACATCTACGAAGACGAAAACGAGCTCGTGCTTAAAGCGGATGTGCCGGACGTGCCGCTGAGCGACCTGGTCTTCGCCGACGGCTTCGAGAGCGGCGAT
>CAYSBM010000670.1:1623-1855 GCA_964429095.1 uncultured Solibacteraceae bacterium
GAGACCGGCACACTGACCCTTCAGGGCGAGCGGAAGTTCGAGAAGAATGAAGGCAAGGGCGGCTACCACCGCATCGAGCGCAGCTACGGCAGTTTCGTGCGCTGCTTCAGCCTGCCTGACACTGTAGATCCTGAGAAAGTGAAGGCGGAGTACAAGAACGGCGTCCTGACCGTCACTCTGGGTAAGAAAGAAGTCGCCAAACCGAAGACCATCAAGATTGACGTTCAGGCCA
>CAYSBM010000671.1:0-618 GCA_964429095.1 uncultured Solibacteraceae bacterium
GCGGCGGAGCGCGCGGCGACCTGCGTGGCAATCTGCCGCCACTGCCGCGAGGATTCAAGCACATTGGCCTTGTCCACCAGGGTGACTTTCTTGCGGCGCGGCTGGGCCAGGCGGAACGCCAGGTCCACCACGCGCTCAATTTCCGTGTCGGTGTACGCCAGGGTATCCACGGCATGGGTCACGCCGTTTTCCACGCGGCGGCCTTTCGGCTCGCCGAAATACAGCACGCCGGTCAGCTCGCGGATGAAGATCAGGTCCACCCCTTCCAGCCGTTCGGCCTTGACGGGCGAGAAATCGACCAGGGCCGGGTAAACTTTCACCGGGCGCAGGTTGGCGAACACGCCCATGCCCTTGCGCAGCCCCAACAAGCCCTGTGCAGGGCGCACTTTGGCGGTGGGGTTATCCCACTTGGGACCGCCGACGGCGCCCAGCAGCACTGCATCCGCTCCCTGGCAGGCGGACAGCGCTTCATCGGTCAGCGCCGTGCCAAACAGGTCGATGGAGCAGCCGCCAATTTTATGTTCCAGATAGTGCAGCGTGTGACCGGAACGGGATAACACCGTGTCAAGCACGCGCACGGCTTCAGCGACAACTTCGGGGCCGATGCCGTCCCCGGGA
>CAYSBM010000671.1:628-1855 GCA_964429095.1 uncultured Solibacteraceae bacterium
CTACCTTTCAATAATTGCTTACCAAAATGAATTGCGGGCCATCGGCAAAGAAAAATTATCGCCGACGGCGTGCAAATGTTTCAATGAAAAATAATCGAGCGAAACCGCTCCGTTTATACCAATCTGCCAGCCCGATAAAGAAGATGTCGGGTGTGAGCGGATGTTTCCGGTCACACCCGATGGGGTATTCCCGTTATTTAACCGTTACCGGATTGGTCCGGCTGCCCTCGGGCAGTTCGTCCGCCGCCGGCAGTTTATCCGCCGCCGGCTGCCTCTCCGCCGCCGGCTGTTCGTCCGCCGCAACGGCCGCCAGGCCATAATCATAGGCGTCTTTGAGCGCTTCCCACGACGCCTCGATGATGTTGCCGCTGGCGCCTACCGTGGACCAGCGCGGCAGGTCAGAAGCGGGATCTTCAAGGCGCGTGTCGATCAACACGCGGGTGGTGGCGGCAGCGCCCGCCGCGCCGTCCAGAATACGGACCTTGTAGTCTACCAGGCGCATCTGTTTGATAACCGGATAGGTATCCACCAGAGCCTTGCGCAGCGCCATGTCCAGGGCAGCCACCGGGCCGTTGCCTTCCCCGGCAGTGTGATAGGTCTGGTCGCCAACGCGCACCTTGATGGTGGCTTCGACCAGCATACCGCGGTTCTGGCGGTGTTCTACCACCACCATGAAATCGATCAGTTCGAAGGGCGCCTGGTAATTGGGCTGCTGGCGCTTGAGCATCATCACCACCGAGGCTTCCGCGCCCTCAAAGGAGAAGCCCTGCGCTTCCATGGCTTTGACCTTGCGCAGCACTTCGGGCACGCTGTCGGAATCGGTGATAGTGACGCCGTATTCCTCGGCCTTAGAGAGCAGGTTGGCGCGCCCGGACAGTTCCGAGACGCCCACGTGCATCTGGTTGCCCACCAGCGCCGGGTCGATGTGGTTATAGGAGCGCTCCACGCGGCGGATGGCCGAGACGTGCACGCCGCCCTTGTGAGCAAAAGCGGAGCGGCCCACGTAGGCCATATGCTCATTGGGGGATAAATTGGCCACTTCGCTGACGAAGTGGGATAGTTCATAAAGGTGCACCAGCGCGCCTTCCGGCAGGCAGCGCAGCCCCAGCTTCAGTTCCAGGTCCGGCAGCACGGCGCACAGGTTGGCGTTGCCGCATCGTTCGCCGATGCCGTTGATCGTGCCCTGCACCTGCACCGCGCCTTCGCGGATGGCGGCCAGGCTGTTGG
>CAYSBM010000672.1:0-1851 GCA_964429095.1 uncultured Solibacteraceae bacterium
TGGCGCCGTAGGTATTGCTTTCCAGGATCTCCGCGCCGGCCTCGAGGTATTCACGGTGCACTTGGCTGACCAGAGCGGGCGCTGAGAGGTTTAATTCATCGAAACAACGATTGATAAAGACGCCTTTGGCATACAACATAGTGCCCATGGCGCCATCGGCGACCATAGCACGGCGGGCGAGTGTCTCAAGAAACTCTTGGGATCTTGTCGAACGGGCCAATACAGGCTGATTGTACCGCAGTGCTCCAGGCAGCGCGCGATCAGAGGGCTAGAGCGCCGGAGGTCCATGGTTGAGTCAAGAAGGCCAGGAAACCACAGCCTGTGCCCCAGGCGAGCGGGCCAATTTTTAACTCAACGCATTAAGTTTGGAGCCGCTTGCAGTTTTTACATAAGCACAACTTATATCAGTTGCGCCCGCCGCTCTACTGGTCTATGATGCAGGAGTATCTAGCTTTGAGGTTAGATCTCGCATGAGCGTACTATGCCCGGGCCAAGGCGAACGGCCGGGCGAAAAGTTCCCTCGGCGAGCAGATGAAAGGACGATAGCTAATGAGCATCACACGAACGTGCATTTTGTTGCTGACGCTCCTGTGTCTCATCGCCACGGCGGTGTTTTCACAGGCGACGTCAGGCTCCATGTCCGGTACGGTCACCGACCCGAACGGGGCCGTGATTCCGGGCGCGAAAGTGGTCGCCACGCACGAACCGACCAAGCGTGACTTTGAGACCGTCACCACGGGCGCTGGTTTGTACGTGTTTCCCACGCTGCCTGCCGGCCCTTATACACTGACCGTCACGCAGCCTGGCTTCAAGAAAAATGTTCAAACGGGTATCGAAGTCCGCGTTGCTTTGCGCAACACGGTGGACGTCAAGATGGACATCGGCGATGTGGCCGAGAGCGTGGAAGTGAAAGCCGAAGTCCCGTTGCTGGAAACCACCACGGCCATGCGCGGGCAGAACATTAGCCCGCAATTGGTCGCCAGTCTGCCCATTTTCACGGGCGGTCTGCGCAATGCAGAGTCGTTTATCAGCTACATGCCTGGGGTCAATAGCTGGGGTGAAACCAGCATTAATGGCTCCAACGGGCGCGCCAAGGAGATTCAGATCGACGGTGGCAGCATTATCAATCCTGAATCAGGCGGCGTATCGTTTACCTTCCCTGGGTTCGAAGCCTACCAGGAAATGAAGCTGATCACATCGAGCTTTAACGCCGAGTACGGCGGTTTGGGCGGCGGACTTGAGGTGTTTGTCACCAAGTCCGGGACCAACGAAGTTCACGGTTCCGCCTTCCTGAACATCCGGCGCGACATCTTCAACGCGGCGGGTTGGGCGTCCAACCACATTGTGGGCCGCACTCCGGGGTTCCGTGCCAAGGAGCGTTACAACGAAGAGGGCGGCACCGCGGGCGGTCCGGTCTGGATTCCCAAGCTGTACGATGGCCGAAACAAGACCTTCTTCTATTTCACCTACGCCAAGGACGTCCGGCCGGCTACGATCTCCTATAGCAGCGGCTTGACGCTGCCAACCGCCTTAATGCGAACGGGCAACTTCAGCGAGGTGTCCACCATTTACGATCCTCTCCCCACCTCCGGCAACACGCGGCTGCCCTTCGCCAATAACATCATTCCGGCGAACCGCTTCAGCACCATCAGCAAGAACATCATGGCGCAGATTCCGGCCGTGAACCGGCCCGGCGTGACGGCAAACTACGACTTTATCAACACCACGGTGTACGACGACTATATCGCCACCATTAAAGCCGATCACTCCATTACGCCGAACAATCGTATCGCCTACTTCATGACCTTCCGCGAGCAAATCAGCAGTTCCGTGCAGTACCTGCCGGGACCA
>CAYSBM010000673.1:0-1442 GCA_964429095.1 uncultured Solibacteraceae bacterium
ATGGGTGCGCCATGGATCGTGCGGCCCATCAAGCTACGCAGCAATCTCGAACTCGTCTTCGAGCCAGGAGTACTGGTGCTGGCCAAGAGGGGCGAATTCCAAGGTCCCGGTGACAGCCTTTTCACGGCGACAGGCGTGGAGAACCTGATCATACGCGGTTACGGCGCCACGCTGCGCATGTGGAAAAGTGATTACCAGAAGCCGCCTTACAAGAAGGCTGAGTGGCGTATGGGCATCGCCATTCGGGGCTGCCGCAATGTGCTTATCGAAGGCGTGAGGGTCGAATCCACAGGCGGTGACGGATTCTATGTGGACGGCGGCGGGTCGCGCAAATGGAGCCAGAACGTCACCATCCGCAACGCCGTGGCTCACGACAACCACCGCCAGGGGATCAGCGTCATCAGCGCGCAAGACTTGCTGGTGGAAAACTGCGTGTTCTCGGCGACCAGCGGCACGCCGCCCGAGGCTGGCATCGATCTGGAGCCCGACACAGCCGATCAACGCCTGGTGAATTGCGTCATCCGCAATTGCGTCTTCGAGAACAACAGCGGCCATGCCATGCTGGTTTACCTCAAACCGCTCGACCACACATCGGCGCCTGTCTCCATCCGTTTTGAAAACTGTCACGCGCGCATGGGCTCGGCCGGAATGCGGCCGGAAGATTTTCAAGACATCACGCAGCGCGGCTGGGCGGGCATGGCAGTGGGCGCCGCCAAGGATGACGGCCCGCAGGGGGTGATTGAGTTTGTCAACTGCATCAGCGAGAACACGGGCAAGGAGGGAGTGCGGGTCTTCGACAAGTCGGCAGCCGGCGTGAAGGTGCGTTTCGTGAACTGTAGCTGGCGCAATCCGTGGGTGTCGGCGCACCGCGAGGCCCCGGAGCCCAGAGTCCCGATTCTCCTCCAGCAGCGCCGCCGCGAGGTGACCGCGCGGCCCGGTGGCGTCGAATTTGTCAACTGCTACGTTTATGACCAAGTCGCCCGCGTTGCCGTCTTTTACGATGAGGAATCGGGTGAAGTCCCGCTGGTTGACATCCACGGCCAGATCAGCGTGCGAAGCCCGCGCGGCGCACACATGCGTCTGGGAGCGAAGACCGTCAACGTAGACCTGAAAACGCTCGAGATTGCCCAATAGGCGGAGACTGCCCTGGCTAGGGGGCAAGTTTGGGGGCGGCGGCCTTCTGCCCTAAAGTTTCAGCGGCCCAGGCCGATAGTTGGGTGAGTAGTCCTATGGCTGCACTGCTTTGGATCGGTCTGCCGCTGTTTGTCGCCGCCGGGAGCGCGCTGCTGGCCTTCTACATCATGCAGGCGCGCATGGAGGTCGCCTTGGCGCAGGAGCGCGAGCTTGCCGCGCAGGTGCGCGCTCAGTTAGCCTGCCAGGAAAAAAGCGTCGAAGACAAGGTGCGGGCCGCCCAGCAGGGCGCCGCACGCCGGGCCCTGGAG
>CAYSBM010000673.1:1452-1847 GCA_964429095.1 uncultured Solibacteraceae bacterium
TCAACGAATTCCGCGTCGAAGAGCGCCACTATCTACGCGAAAGCAAGTCCCTGTTTTTGAATAAGAAATCCATGGTCCTGCAAGAGCGTTTGTACTTTCGCAACATTCCACTGTCCAACTGGGTGGAACATGAAATGACGGTGGAGGAAGGTAGCGACGTGAGGCAGCTAAGCCGTGCCTGCTCGATTTTTTCGACGAAGGCATTGCCTTCAGGCGAACCTTCTACATTGCAAGGAGCGGCCTGAGCCCGCAAAGTTCAAAGATGGGTTTGCCAGCCCGCCCAAGCCGAGCGATAATGGTGTTTGGGTCACCTCCTCGACGGGCGGATAGTATTATGATGGTTCGCCCGGGAGACTCTTTGTGAAGCGGCCAGGATCCGACGAAACATTACGCTG
>CAYSBM010000674.1:0-1841 GCA_964429095.1 uncultured Solibacteraceae bacterium
TCCTTGCGGGCATACCCGCAATCCCACCTGGGCATCACACCAGAACTGTGCGCAAGACCATCCGCATCGAGAACCCGGTCTCCGGGTGTGGATTCACTTCGAAGAACCGCGCCAAGCGCTTTGTGGCCCAGGGACGGGCCGAGTGGGTGGAGCCGGGCGTCTCGATTCGCTTCATCCCGTCGGACCACCGGCACGCCTCCGCGCGGAAGTCGGCGGACGCGACCCGGTACTGGTATGAACGCGCGGCGCACACGGGCCTGGCGCAGCTTTCGGAACTCGCAAACTTGCCAATGGTCACCCCGCACGTGTTGCTGGGCATGGGCCGACGCAAAGGAGCTGGCCGCCATACGTTCCTGGCGACGGAAGGAGTCTGAGGTTCGCGTCTTCGGAAATTCCGAAGATGCGTAGCAATCGTGGGTCCTGACTGGCGCGGCGCGGCGGCGGTGGAACGGTGGCACGATTTCGCTTGCGACAGAGGTCATAAAAGGTGGTCACTCGGTTGTCACCGGGCGTCTTGACGCCCATCCAGAGCCATAGCTGATTCTCCATCTCTCCAACCTCGATCGCTCGGAAAGATCCCGGTCACCGTGCCAGGAACCCCCGTCCGGGTGACCTCCGACACCTCGATCCGGGCGCACCGGATCCGGTTCGCCGTTGCCATCGGCGAGACGGGACGGGTGTTCCTCGGCGTGCAGGGGATGAACAAGGCGACCGGCGCGAGCGTGGTGAAGGAGTTCTGGCCCACGGGGCGCGGGTGTCGGCGTGGCCGATGAGTTGGTGCTTGAGTCCGAGGCCGGCGAGCTGCGTCCTTCGGACTACTACGTCGACGCCAACACGGCCGGCGAGGGTCTGATGGTCGCCTATTGGACCTGGGTTCCGAGCTATGGCAGTTGACCGCGTGACGCCGGCGATGGCGCGGCGCATCGAGTTGTGGCCGATCGGGAGACTCGCGCCCTACCAGCGGAATCCGAGGACGCACTCTGAGGAGCAAGTCACGCAGATCGCGGCCTCGATTGCCGAGTTCGGCTTCTGCAACCCGATTCTGGTCGACTCGCGCGACGGCATCGTCGCCGGCCACGGGCGGTTGCTGGCGGCGAAGAAGCTGGGCCTCGTTGAGGTGCCGGTGATCGTGCTGGATCATTTGGATGAGACCCAGCGGCGCGCCTACTTGCTGGCCGATAACCGCCTGTCGGAGCTGGCCGGATGGGATCAGGAGTTGCTGGCGCTCGAGCTGAAAGAGCTTGCCGACGCCGGCTTCGACGCGACGCTGGCCGGATTCGACTCCAAAGAGATCGACGACTTCCTGGCGTCGCTCGAACGGGACGCGGAAACCGAGCCCGAGGAAGCAGCCGACACCGTTCCGGAGCCGCCCGCCGAGGCGGTGACGAAGCCCGGCGACCTGTGGCTGATCGGGCCGCACCGGCTCGTCTGCGGCGATTGCCGAGATCGGGCCCTCATCGCGAAGCTGTTCGAGGATCGCAAAGCAAACGTCGTCGTCACTTCGCCGCCCTATGCCACGCAGCGGCAGTACGACCCGGCAAGCGGCTTCGAGCCGGTGCCGCCGGAGAAGTATGTCGCGTGGTTCAAGGACGTGGCCGCGGCGATTGAATCCGTCCTCGCCCCGGACGGCTCCTACTTTCTCAACATCAAGGCCCACGCCGAGGAGGGCGAGCGGCACACCTACGTGATGGACCTGGTGCTCGCCCACAAGCGGCAATGGGGCTGGCGGTTCGTGGATGAGTTCTGCTGGCGCAAGACCGACGACGGCGTGCCGGGCGGCTGGTCGAACCGCTTCAAGAACGCCTGGGAGCCGATCTACCACTTCTCGCGCGAGCGCAAGA
>CAYSBM010000675.1:0-1832 GCA_964429095.1 uncultured Solibacteraceae bacterium
TTGCCGTGCCGCAAAGCCTCAATAGCCACTGGAGCGTGCAGGCTGGTAGGCAGGCAGATGTCCACCGCCTCGGCTTCCGGAGCGCGCGCCGCTTCCATGGCGTCGGCGTAGCGGCGCAGGTTGGAAAAGTCGAACTTCTCGCCCGGCCCGCCGATGTTGCCTTGCACGCCGCTCAAATCGCCGCTGAGCTGCTTCGGGTCCGCCGAGCTGACAGCCACCAGCTCCACGCCAGGAATATTCTTGAGGGCTTTCAAATGGGTGCTGCCCATGAAGCCCAAACCGATCATGGCAATCTTCATAAGTTTTGATCTTAGATTCTCAAAGCCGCTTGATGCGGATCTGCTTGTACTCGATCCACCAGCCCGGCCGGTGGGCTTGCAGCATGATGGGACCGGGCTCGAGGTTGTCGAGTTCGTGATACTCCATGACGTTCTCGCCGTTGATGCGGACCAGACAATAACGGTCCTTCACCACCAGTTGCATCAAGAACCATTTCTCCGGCTCGATTCTAGGATAAATCGATCTTTTGTAGTGATACAGCGAGCCGGTAGGGTACACCGCCCCTTCCACGTCGTGCACCTGGATCTCGTAATGCGTGCCGCCGGTGCCCAGCTCGGGCTGCTGGTGGCGGAACAAGATCCCGCCATTGGCGAACTTGGCCGTCCTCAAGTAGAGATGCAGTTCAAAGTCGCGATACTTCTCAATGGTGCCGAGATGCCCCGCTCCGTCGCCGCGAAGGATGCCGCCCAGGGCCTCGAACTTGGGCTTGCCGTCGGTGATCCGCCACTTGTCCAGATCTTCCGGTTTCTCGTATAGGATCTCCCATTTTTCTTTCGAGGGCAGCTCTTTGATCCGCAGGTTGCGGAAGCGAATGGGATAGGAAAGCGACTCGATACCCAAGTAGCCGCGGCGCAACCGGTAGCGCAATTCCGGATAGGATTCCAGATCGAGATCCTGCACCAGTTCGCCGTTGGTCCAGACCCTAAGCCGGGGCCAGTCCATCAGGATGCGCAAGTCGTTCCACTCGCCCTGGTTTCGCACGTTGACTTTCCGCGGCGCCACCAGCGGAAAAACCGCGCCCATGGATTCTGGAAGCGGCTTGGCATCCTGTTTATGGAAGATCTTGATGCACAACCCAATTTCGGTGTTGCGCCCGTGTTCCGGCGCATGCAAGAAGAGGCCCGAATCGATCCATCCCTTGACGAAAAACTCACAACGGAAATCGAAGTTCTCGTACTGTTCGGCCGAACGCAGCCAGGCAGGAAAACCGGAACCCTCGTGGACCACGATGTCCCCGCCGGAAACATAGAATGCCGACTCGGGCCCCTCGCAAACCGACCATCCATCCAGCGTGCGCCCGTCGAATAAGGACACGAACCCGCTCTCGGGCTGCCCCCTCAAGACCGCGGGCACAAGAGGGGCAGCGGCAAGGAATTGCCGCCGCCGCATCAGAATTTCTCCGGCACCACGTAGGGCTTGCGATAGAGGCGTGTAAGCAATCTGTTGGCCTCCGGGTCACCTTTGCATTGCATGGTGGCGGGATCAAAGTATAGCGTGCGCCCCACACGGTAAGAGACGTTCGCCAGATGCATTAGCGTGCAGCTCAGAGCACCTTCTTCAATCGGCGCATTCAGGTCCGAGGCCCTGCGCGAGCGCACGGCTTCAATGAAGTTACCCCAATTGTTTCCGCCCTCGCTGCGCGCCGGACCGGGCACTTGCTCTCTGCCGATGTAGGTCCAGTACTTCCCGTAGCCGTCGATCACCATGTAGCCGTTTGAACCGTAGAAAATGTTTCCGATGGTGTTGCCGGGTTTGTCGCCGCCGATGCCGGC
>CAYSBM010000676.1:0-1829 GCA_964429095.1 uncultured Solibacteraceae bacterium
GCGGCGTTTCGAGGATTCGCAAAGCGCGGCAAGCCTTGTTGCTCGCGCTCGGCATTTAAGCGCTCGAAAGCGTTGCGGTTGAGAATGACTTCTCCACGCACCTCAAACGCCGGAGGGCCGTTCACCACCCGCAGCGGCAAACTGCGTATGGTGCGCGCGTTTTCGGTGACGTCTTCCCCCACTTCGCCGTCACCGCGGGTGACGGCCTGAATGAAGACCCCGTCCCGGTAGTGCGCCGCCATCGATAGCCCGTCCAGTTTCAGCTCAGCGACATAGCGAAAATCGTCGCCGCCCAGCAGTTCTCGCACCCGGCGGTCGAAGTCGCGCAGTTCCCCCTCGTTGAGCGCATTGTCCAGGCTCAGCATGGGCGAGCTGTGACGCACTTTCACGAAGCCTTCCCGCGGCGCGCCTCCCACCCGCTGGGTGGGCGAGTCGCTGGTGACCAGCTCCGGATGCTCGCGTTCCAATTGTTGTAGTTCGCGCATCAACGCGTCGTATTCGGCATCGCTGATTTCGGGCTGGTCGAGAACGTAGTAGAGATACTCGTGACGCCGCAGTTGCTCCCGCAGGCTTTCGATGCGTTGTTTCGCCTCGCGATCCATCGGCGTCTATTATAAGAAGGAAAAGGCGGAGCGCGTATCGCGATTTACACTCGGGCAGTCGTTCTTTACAACCCCATTGCGGGCCGCATCCAAGGAAGGCGCATCAGCCGGCTGCACCAGGCAGCTGAAGTGCTGCGTAAGGCCGGCCACGGTGTGCGGCTCGTCGAGACCCGCGGTCCCGGCAGCGCTGGCTGGATGGCCCGCCGCGAAATTGAGAATGGTGCCGACCTGATTCTGGTCGCGGGAGGAGACGGCACTGTCAACGAAGCCTTGCCGGGACTGGTCTCAACGCCGGTGCCGCTCGCTGTGCTGCCGGCCGGAACGGCGAATGTGCTATCGACGGAGCTGGGCTTCGGCAACAGCATGCGCCGGGCCGCCCGAAAGCTGGCCAATCTTGTGCCCCGCCGTATCTCCGTGGGTGTCGTCCACGCCAGCGGGGCCGCTGGTCCGCGCCATTTCCTTCTCATGGCCGGCGCCGGAGTGGATGCCGCAGTGGTCCACCGCCTGAACCTTGATTGGAAGCGGAGGGCCGGCAAACTGGCTTATTTCGCGGGAGGGCTGCGCCAGGCGGCAGGCCGCTTTGAGGAATTCGAAGTCTGCTACGATGGCCAGCGCCGGCGGGTCTCCTTCGCCCTGATAAGCCGCGTGCGAAAATACGGCGGAGATTTTGAAATCGCACGCCACGTGACATTGCTCGACAACCACTTCGAAGCGGTGCTTCTGGAAGGGCGGGGAATCTTTCGCTACCTCCCCTATCTGGCGGCCATGCTTGCCGGGAGGCTGGAGCGGTGCCGGGGCGCCACTGTCGCGCAATTGACGGCCGTGGATCTGAGCGTGGAGCCCGGCATTGAGGCGCACATTCAGGTGGATGGCGAATACGCGGGGCGCTTGCCCGCCCGCATCGAGCTGGCGCCCGGCGCGCTGACCCTGCTGGCGCCGCCAGACTACGGAGTACGATAGAGTGGCATGGACCAACTGACGCACGCGCTGGTGGGGGTGATGCTCTCCCGGGCGGGTTTGAACCGTGTGGCCGATGAAGCGCGGTGGATCGTGCCCGTTGCCGCCGTGGCGCCGGACCTGGACGTGGCGGCGCTTGCCGGCGGCGGGCTCACCTACTTCCACTACCACCGCGGGATGACCCACTCGATACTGTTGGCTCCCCTGATGGCATCCATCTCTGTGGTTGTCGTGTGGCTCGTCCTACGGAGAAGACACCGTTGGGGGCCC
>CAYSBM010000677.1:0-1829 GCA_964429095.1 uncultured Solibacteraceae bacterium
CGCGATTTTCGCGGCAAACGCATCCCCGTAGCGGGCCTCAACGGCGCGCCGACGATCGAATCGCCCGACGAATACGCGGTGTCGGTCTATTCGGCCGAGGGGCCGGATAGCGTCTTAAAGAACTTTGTCATCCTCCACAGCGATGTGGGGATCTTCATTGCCGGCAGTTCTCCGACGATTCGAAACGTGACCATCGCGGGCAACGATTTCGGGATCGCGGCGTATGCCGGGGCCAGACCCGTCATCACCAACTGTATCCTCTGGGACAATCGCAACGGCGATCTCTTTGGGTGCACGGCGCAATTCAGTTGCATCCAACAGGGGCTTGAGGGCCGGGGGAACATTCGCGAGAACCCGCTGTTTGCCGACACGGCAGCCGGAGATTATCACCTGATGTCGGAGAAAGGACGGTATGTTGCGGCGTACGGGCTGTGGGCGTTCGACAACCAGACCAGTCCGTGCATTGACGCAGGGAACCCCGAGGACGACGTTTCGGCTGCCCGTATGCCCAACGGGGCCCGTATCCATATGGGAGCGTTCGGCGGAACGCCTCAAGCGAGCCTGAGTCGCTGGCCCTTGGCCGGCGATCTGGACCAGGACGGTGTCGTGGACTTCAAGGATTTGGCCATCCTGGCAGAAACGTGGCTCTGCAGATTACAGACAACTCCTCCTTAGAAAAGGGATGAGTCCGGAGCGGCGGACCGGACTTGGTCCCACCACACAGCAGCGGGATCGCTTCGCGAAGGGAGCGGTCCCGCTCGCTTTTTGCACTCGGCCGGATGCTCCGTCGAACCTATCCGGTCCCCAGGAGTCCCGCGGAAAACGCGGGGACCATCGGCACAACCCGCGGGCTCGCACGAAAAGACTCCGGTTCCCCTGTCGCCCGCGCACGATTTCCGAAAAGGAATCACCACTATGGGGTTGACGCCCCCCCCTGCTCTGTACTATGATACATAAGATGGTGAGCAGGGTGTAGTGTGTGGGTACCAGGATGACGACATGTGCGCAGGCGACGCTGTTCGATTCGCACGGTCGGAGGTTTGTGTACAGGGGAGAGTCCGGGAGTGGATTTACTCTAGTTGAGCTCTTGGTTGTCTTGAGTGTCATATCCATCCTGATGGCGATCCTTATTCCGGCCCTGGGGAAGGTGCGCCAGCAGGCAAGCCGCCTGATCAGCCAGGGCACCATGCGAGAAATTGTCACCGCGGCCAACTCCTTCGCCGACGACAACCGCTGGCTGTCCCCCCCCTCAGTCGGGACGATCGGCATCGGAGACAACTGGAATTGGCAGGAGCCCACCTATTTGACGGCCTATTCCCGCCGAATCAAGTCCGTCCACCGTTCCGTCAGCGCGTACCTGCACGACTACATTTCCGATGCCTCCACCATGGTCTGTCCGTGCGCCCCGTGGAAGTACAAGTACCTGCAGGAGGCCTGGGACGCCGGCGACTCCTGGAACAACCCGGACATCGGAGCCATGCCCAGCCCCATGGTCGGAACCTATTGCCTCTACTGGAATTACACGGGCTACCTGAGCGAGGAAAAGGGATTATTCCAAGGCCCGCGAGGTCCGGCCCGCGGCGTCAGAGAGGGGCGGATCCTCGTGTCCGACTACGTCGGCTATAACCATTTTCGCAGTCCCGGCTCCTACGGAAGCTGCGAACAGTTCCGCGATGCAGGCGTCACCGAGGGCAGCGACGTCTCGTCATCATTCTGGTCCCGCCCCGGCGAACTCACCTGCGACGAACTGACCTCGCTGTTCATCAAACCCACCGCCTGTTACACGGACGGCCACGTCGAATCCTTCTCGCTGGACGACACTGCGCCCA
>CAYSBM010000678.1:0-1828 GCA_964429095.1 uncultured Solibacteraceae bacterium
ATTCGGATGGCCTACAGCGACGCCTGTGCCAATCAGGCTTTTCAGTACGGCAGCCACGTGATCGGCTTACAGTTCCATCTGGATTACTCGGTCCAGGGCATCAGGCGGATGATCCGGCATTGCGGTGATGAACTTGTCGAGCAGCCGACATGTCAAACGCATGAGGCCATCCTTGTCTGCCCGGAGCGAGTCAAGCACGCTTGCCAACTGCTTTACCGACTGCTGGACACGATGCAAGCGGAAGTATTCTGCAATTCAGCGGCGACAGCCGCAGGCGCGTCCCAACCAGGAGCAGTCTCCCATGAATAGCTTGGCGGGAGTCACATTGCCGGTCGTTCTGATCGCCGCAATAGCCGGCTGCGGAACGAATTCGCGGGAGAAGACGGGATCTGCACCCGAAAGGGTGGCGGCCAATGGCGTTGTCACAGTGTTTGCCGCTGCCAGTACGACTAACGCCCTCGTCGCGATCAAGGCGGTCTTTGCAAAGAACACAGGTGCGGAGGTGCGGACGAGCTACGCTGCTTCGTCAACCTTGGCCCAGCAGATCGAGAATGGCGCTGAAGCAGACCTGTTCATTTCTGCGGATTCAAGATGGGCCGATCTTGTCGCCGGCAAAGCGCCGGTAGCCAAACGCCGGAACCTGCTTGGCAACCGATTGGTGATCGTGGTGCCCGCCGACTCAAAAGTCAAGTTGACAAAGCCCGAGGACTTGGTATCGGACGACGTGAAGCATCTCGCCTTGGGCGACCCGGAATCCGTGCCAGTTGGCAGGTACGCCAAGCAGGCTTTGACCAAGCTGGGTATCTGGGAGAAGCTCAAGACCAAAGTCGTCCCCGCCGAGGATGTTCGTCACGCACTGGCCTTTGCAGAAACGGGGGCAGCGGAGGCTGGAATCGTCTACGCCACGGACGCCACCGTAAGCCAAAAAGTCAAAGTCGCCGTCGAGATTCCCACCAACCTGACCGATCCGGTGCGCTACCCGGTTATTCTCTTAAAGCGTGGAGCCCGAAATGGGTTTGCCGAAGCCTTCTATGAATACCTCGGCTCTCCCGAGACAACCACGGTCTTCGAGAGGTTGGGGTTCATCGTACTGAAGGATGCTGGAGGGAACGAAGGAGGCAAGCAGGCGTGAATTCAACCAGGGAAGCCGGACTCACTTTCCCGGAGCCACGGTGATGAATCTGCTGACTGCGATCTTGACGACCGGAGAATGGCACGCCCTGCGGCTCAGCTTTCAGGTTGCGTCCGTGGCCTCTCTTCTGGGGATTCCCTTCGCCGTGGTCATTGGTTACCGTTTGGCTCGAAGTCCCGCGAAGGGAAAATGGTTGGTCGAAGTGCTTGTCAACCTGCCGCTGGTTCTTCCGCCCGTTGTAGTCGGCTATTTGCTGCTGGTCTGCTTCAGTCCACGTGGGCCTGTCGGATCGCTCCTGTGGGACTGGTTTGGGATGAAGGTCGTCTTTACGTGGTGGGGAGCAGTCTTGGCCTCGGTCGTCGTGAGCTTTCCTCTGATGGTTCGAGCGATTCGCCTCACCTTCCAAGGTATCGACCCTCGCCTGGAAATGGCTGCCCAGAGCCTCGGAGCAGCGCCGTTTTGGACTTTCGTGACGGTAAGCCTGCCTCTGGCACGTCGAGGGCTGGTTGCGGGCTGCGTCCTCGGCTTCGCTCGCAGCCTGGGGGAGTTCGGAGCGACGATCATGGTGGCGGGGAATATCGAGGGCCAGACACGCACCATCCCTTTGGCAATCTACACGCTGACGAACCGACCGGGGGGAATGGAGCACTCGTGGCGGCTTGTAGGTCTGGCAGTGGTCCTAGCTTGCGGTGCGCT
>CAYSBM010000679.1:0-1824 GCA_964429095.1 uncultured Solibacteraceae bacterium
GCAGGCGGCCTGGCGGAGGAGATCAGGCGGGCGCGACCGGCGCTGTTCTGGCTATTTTTGGGCGGCTTCTGTTGGGTGGTGGGCGACCTGTTCCAGCAGTACGCAGCTAAATACATCGGCATCGGCCGGGGCATCCCGCTCTCCAACACCAACCAGCTTTGGGGTCTGGCCTGGGGTGCGCTGGTGTTTGGCGAGTTCGCAGGTTTGGGAACCGCCGGGCGGGTATTGGTGGTAACGGGCTCGGTCGTCATGATCTTAGGCGCACTGGCCATCAGCATGGCCGCAGCGCCGCACGCCGAACAGGAGGCCTGGCGAAGAGCCATGGACCGCGAGTGCCAGCGCTACGGTTTGGACCGTCAGAGCGTTATGGGGATTCTGAAAGGTGAGGACCCTTTCACCGGACGCCGATCGAGCCGCCGCTGGTGGGAATTCGCCATTATGGGGGTGGCCGTGGCGTTCTTCGCCTGGCTGGCTTGCATGGCCGGCCGCCACCCCATCAGCGTCCATGTTCCCTGGATGGTGGCTTTGATCGCAGCTTCACTGGCGCTGCTGGCGCTGGGCGGGATCCTGCTGTGGAAGCGCACGCGCTTCTCTTAGAGGTTTCCGGACCAGCGCCTGCGCAGCCTCGCCCACGTGACGGCCATCATGATGCAGGCCACTGCGGCCGGCGCGAGAGCGGCCAGCGGATGATCAGCGGCGCTCACCAGGCGGCCCGCCACCCAGGGTAGGGTGGCGCCGCCGCCGCTCGCCATTAGAAACACCACGGGGAGGTTTCTGCCTCCTGAAACCGTATAAGCCGCTACTACGTTGGGGAAGATGGTCGCCAGTCCCAACCCGCTCAGCACGCACCCCAGCATCAGCGCGGGCAGGTTGGGAGAGAGGGCGATGATGGAAATGCCGGCGGCCAGCAGCACCAGATTCGCGCGAAGCATCCGGTCGATGCCCGCGCGGCTGACCAGTAACGGCCCGGAGGCCCGCCCGGCCAGCAGCGATCCCCAAATGAGGCTCAACGCCAGCCCGGCTTCCCGGACGCTCACGCCCAGCGAGCGCACCGCGTAAAGAGGCGTCCAGCCAGCGATGGTGGTCTCCGTGCCGACATAAAAGAACAGGGTGGCGCCGGAAAGAACTGCGCCCGTAACATCGCGGGTGGGGCCGTCACGCCGGCGGCCGGCCGCGCCCCGGGGCACCGCCAGCAACATACCCACCAGCGCCGCCATGTTCAGTGGCGCCAGAATGCGGGCAATGGCTGCCGCCCCGTAACGCGCCAGCAGCAAAGGCAGCACGGCCGGGCCGGTCATCGCCCCTACTCCCCAACAGAAATTGAGCACATTTACCATGACCGGCCCTCGCCGGCTTAACGTCCCAGCGGCCAAGTTTGAGGCTGGGTTCACCAGACCCACCCCCATGCCGTAGACACAGACCCCTGCCAGCATACCGGGCCAGGCGGCGGGGGCGAACTGGGCCGCGCCGGCAGCCACCAGAGCGTAGCCTAGCGCCAGAGCCGCGCGCAGGCCCCAGCGGCGAATGACTATGCCGGAGCTAATCACCCCTGCGGCGCCGCAGCAAAACTGCGCCGGGAACAGCCACGCCAGCGTGGAAGCGGGCATCGAATGACGCGCGGAGAGCCAGGGCACCAGCACCCCGGACAAGGTAGTCATCACGCCCACCAGGCTGAAACTCGTGCAAATGACGGGCAGGGCTACGGAGCGGGTTTGCACGGTGTGGCCGTTTGGCAATCGACCGGCTGCCATCTAAAGCCGCGTGAGTTCCCTGAAAATATGGTGCAAGAAGGTCACGTTGTCGGATTGTACGTAATGCATCCGG
>CAYSBM010000680.1:0-855 GCA_964429095.1 uncultured Solibacteraceae bacterium
GAGTACGGGGGCTTGTACGAAATGCAGCGCGAGTCGTTTCTCGGCCTGACCCAGGTTCTGCTGCTATCGATTCTGCTGATCTTCCTCATCTTGGTGTTCGAATTCCGTTCCTTCTCACACCCCATTGCGATTCTGGCGGCCACGATTCTCTGCGGGTCGGGGGCGCTGCTGGCTTTGTGGGCGACCAGAACCACCCTCAACATCTCCTCGTTCATGGGTGCCATTATGGTAATAGGTATCGTTCACAAGAACGGGATTCTGATGCTGGACTCGGAGCAGTATTTCTCCGGCAGGGGATACCCGTTGCGAGAAGCTATTTTTCATGCCGGGCGGAGGCGGTTGCGGCCGATTCTGATGACCGCGCTCGCCACGATTTTTGGCATGGCTCCGCTGGCGGTTGGGGTGGGCTCGGGAGCCCAGTTGCTTCAGCCGCTGGCAATCGCCGTGATTGGAGGTGTGACGGTTTCGATGGTTCTATCGCTGCTGGTCACCCCCGTGCTGTTCTTTCAACTTCGCCAGCGTGGGCTGTGATTCGCGCCGGCGCTGCTGACAATTCAATGGAAAGGTATTAGGTGTACAAGTATGAGTGAAATTGTGAATGTTGTCGGACGCCAGATTTTCGACTCCCGGGGGAACCCGACCGTGGAGGCCGACGTTACGCTCGCCGATGGTAGCGTGGGGACGGCCGCGGTTCCTTCAGGCGCTTCCACCGGAGAAAAAGAAGCCGTGGAATTGCGGGACGGCGACAAGACCCGCTATGGCGGCAAGGGCGTCTCCAAGGCTGTGGAGAATGTCAACGGTGCCATTCGGTCCGCTGTGACCGGCTTGGACGCTACTGATCAGCGGGCGGTGGAT
>CAYSBM010000680.1:865-1819 GCA_964429095.1 uncultured Solibacteraceae bacterium
CGCCGCCATGCTGGCCGCGGACGGAACGCCAAATAAAGCGAAACTCGGAGCCAACGCCATACTGGCCGTCTCCATGGCGACCGCGCGTGCGGCGGCTTGCTCGCATGGGCTGCCGTTGTACCGCTACCTGGGCGGCGCCAACGCCTGCCTGTTGCCGGTCCCTTGCATGAACGTGTTAAACGGCGGCAAGCATGCCGATAACAATGTGGACTTCCAGGAGTTCATGATCGCGCCTCACAACGCGCCCAGCTTCGCCGAAGCCATTCGCAAGGGCATGGAGACCTTCCACGCCCTGAAGCAGGTACTGAAGAGCAAGGGGTACAACACGGCGGTCGGCGACGAGGGCGGATTCGCGCCGGATCTGAAGTCGAATGAAGAGGCCGTAGAGTTGATCCTGGAAGCCATCGTGAAAGCGGGATACAAACCCGGCGAAGATATTTCCATTTCCCTGGATCCTGCTGCCAGCGAGATGTGGGACGACGGCAAATACGTGCTGTTCAAGTCCACCAAGAAGGCCTTGGCGCCCGGCGAATTGATCAAAATCTGGGAATCCTGGGTCAGGCAGTACCCCATTGTCTCGCTCGAAGACGGCATGGGCGAAAACGACTGGCAAGGATGGAAGGAACTCACCTCGGCTCTAGGTTCGCGCAGTGAATTGGTTGGGGATGCTGTCTTCTGCACCAATCCGCGAATTCTTCAAGAAGGGATTGACAAAGGCATCGCCAACGCCATTCTCATCAAGTTGAACCAGATCGGCACGGTGACTGAGACGCTCGACACCATTGAGCTGGCCGGACGGAACAACTACCGGTGCTTTGTCTCCCACCGTTCGGGCGAGACCGAGGACACCTTCATCGCGGACATGACCGTGGCAACCGGAGCGGGCCACATCAAGACCGGCTCGGGATGCCGCAGCGAGCGCGTTGCCAAGTTCAACCAGTTCTTGCGAATCGA
>CAYSBM010000681.1:0-1129 GCA_964429095.1 uncultured Solibacteraceae bacterium
CGGCAGCCCCATAAAGAACTCGGCCACGTCCCGGCCGCTGAAGCGGCCGTCAAAACTAAACTGGCCGTAGTTGTCAGTGCTGATGAAACTCAGCGCCGACTGTGCCCGGATCCGCCTCAGATCACCTCCAAACTTGAACGTGTGCCGATTTCGCACCCAGGTCAAGTTATCGGTCCCCTGGTAAAGGTGTGAAAAATTGAAGCCTGGCTTGCCCTTACCGAAATTACTGGTTCCCTGGCTGAAGTTGAAGGCGGGAAGTCCGTTGTAGGTCAGCGGCGGCAGGTTTTGCAGGCCGATCTCGCCCACAATCTTCTTGCCGTCGAAGTTGTAGGTTGTGGCGCTGTCATTTATGGTGAAGCCGAAGCGGAACTCATTGAGCAGCCTAGGGTTAATAGTGTAATTGTGCGAAAAAACGAAATTGCGCGCGTGGGTGTAGCTGGTGTCTGCCGGGATCAGCAGCCAAGTGGGAGAGGTGGGCGATATGTTCTTGTAGCTCAAACGGCCAAACACCGACTGTTTGCTGGTAAGCACGTGGTCCAGACGGACATCGAATTGGGGAGAGGTAATGGGCGCCGCCAGGTTCTTGCGGAAGTTCGACGCTTGCTGCACCTCGGTGGAGCCGTAGTTGGGTTGCGGATAGAACTCCAGGACCTTGCGGGCCACGGTTGTAATCTGCGATGCGGGAATCGCGTTGCCCGGCAGCGGCGTTCCAGTGAGCGGATCGCGCAAGGTCACCGGTTCCTTGCTGAAATCTCCCGTCCGCATGGCGGTGGTGGGAACGGTGGCTTGCAGCGCCGCCGCCTGACGGTACTGCATCTCTTCAAACGCTGTGAAAAAGAAGGTGCGGTTGCGGATCAAGCGTCCTCCCAGACTGCCTCCAAAAGTGTTGGCGACTTTGGCGGGCTTGGAACTGGCCCCGAAAGGAATGGCGTCCAGGGCGCGGTTCTGCAAGTATTCAAACAGACTGCCGTGAAACTCGTTGCTGCCACCGCGCGAAGTGGTGGTGATGTCGCCGATCTGCCCAAACTCGGCATTTCCGCCCACGCCTTGGACTTTCATCTCTGCGATGCCCTCGGCCGAGGGGTAGACTTCAGGCAAAGGGCTATGTCCGGTTGTGTTGCCTGTGGTG
>CAYSBM010000681.1:1139-1818 GCA_964429095.1 uncultured Solibacteraceae bacterium
CCAACCCTTCGCGGGTGTCCAGGCTGGCGGTGATGGATTGAGTATCGGTGGTGATCACTGGCGCCACCGCTTGCACCCAGACGCTTTCTGTAATCGCGCCCACTTCCAGTGCGGCGTTGACGCGCACCGTCTGACGGGCCTCCAGAACCACTTGAGAGGCCTGAAAAGTTTTGAAGCCGGAAGCTTCCACCACTACACGGTAGGTTCCCGCTTTCAGATTCGGAGCTTCATAGTTGCCCTGCGTGTCCGTTTTCAGCTCCAGCGTAGTGCTTTCGCCAAGGTTAGTGATGAGCACCTTGGCGCCCGAGACCGCCGCTCCTGTGGCGTCGGTGACGGCGCCCCGGATGGTGCCGAAAGTAGACTGTGCCGGCAAGACGGCCGCCAAGGCCAACAGTAGCAAAACACACCTCATGCATTTGTGCATGATTCTCCCCTTTCTGGCTGAAAAATGTTTTACTTAATCCCCAAAGCTCTCTGCCGCGTTTACCGCATAATCGAATTTACGATGCTGGTTTTGGGTTGTCAATTCCCAAACGATGAAATCTTGTTAAATCTTTGCTGACAAGCGTGGGTACGGCCTGTCCCCAGGCAAGCTGACCCCAGCCATGGTGGAACCAGGCTAGACCGTAATCCGTCCATAAGCAGCGGCGAAGGCCACCCTGCGTGAAAGGAACGGCCG
>CAYSBM010000682.1:0-1814 GCA_964429095.1 uncultured Solibacteraceae bacterium
GTGGCGCAATTCCGCATGGTAATAAAGCACGGCCATGCGCGTGCGCTGTTTGAAATTAGACGCTGCGACAATCTGCAGGTATTCCCGCAATGGGATTCTCTGCCTTTTCTCCTCCCCGTCGGGGGAGACGATGACCAGAGAAAAGACGTTGAGCGTGCCCTCCAAAACGTCGCCGGGCAGGACAATCTTGGCTTTGTAGCCCTGGTCTGCATCATATTCCGGGAAGATACGCCGGATCGCTTCATCCCGGCGCGCATAGCAGCCGAAAGCCTCGAGCACAGGGGTGATGTTCTCCAGTATCAGCTCTACGCCGTACTGGCCGGCGACCTCTCTCGCCAGGGTCTCGCTGTTGGGGTCCGAATCTTTCTCCGGCATCATAATGGCCGCGACGCGACTGGGGCCAAAGGCCCGCACAGAGAGAGCGAGCACGACGGAGGAATCCACCCCTCCGCTGATCCCAACGACACCTCCTCGCCGCTGCATCACCTGCTGAACCTGGCGCTGCATCATCTCGACGATGCGCTCGGTTTCAGCGGCAGGCTCGATATCCAGTACGTGCATGTCAAATCTCATGGCGCATCTCCTCGGTAAGCTTGACTCCCACAGCACAGCTTGACGTCGTCCGCGCTGGAAAGAGGCGGCGGCATCCTGAAATCCTTTACGAACTGCCAAAAGACGAGCTGGCTGGAGAGAATGCCGGCCAGGGCCATCTCGTCCGTTTCCTGGGTGGGAAGCCCGCGGCTCACCTTCTTGACCAGCAAGCTCACTGCTTCCGGTTTGAAGAGCCCGCTCTCTTCTATCCAATGCGGTGAAAGCAGCTCACGCACGTAGTCGGGCGCGCCCTCGCCAAAGAAGCAGGCCGATATGGGCGCGCGGTAGGGCCGCTTGGGGCGTCGCCAGACTTCTACAGGCAGCCATTCGCTTGCCAGTTTCCTGAGCAAATACTTTTCCGTGAGTCCACGCAGTTTCAGGCGCGGCGGCAGCCGGTTACAGAATTCTACGACCCGGTAGTCGAGGAATGGGAAGCGCGTTTCGACCGAATGGGCCATCGCCACTCTGTCGCCCTGCGAGGACAGCAAATACTGGCAGAGAAACAAGGCGGCCTCGAGGTACTGGGCGCGGCTGAGTGTTTCCCAATCTCTGAATCCGGCTGGATAACAGACCGCCTCGCGCGCCGAGTAAGCCGCCTGCTGGAGCTCGCGCGAGACTTCCTGGGAGAAGAAGCGCCTGGTTCGGGCGTTGTTGTTCCATCGGACTGCATGTGAATAGTCCGGCGACTCCACATCCATGAGGCCCTGGCCGAAGAAAGCGGCGAGGTAAGAAGTGGGGTTGCCCGATAGCCGGGCGATGTCCGGATAAAGCCGCCGGAACAGCAATGGGCGCAGCGATGAATCGGGTTGCCGGGCGCAAAAACGACGGATCTTAGCTTCCTTAAAAATATCGTAACCGGCCATGAACTCATCGGCGCCTTCCCCCGTGAGCACTACTTTGAACTTGTGTTCGCGCACCAAGTGAGACAGCATGAACAGCGGTGCGGGGGCGGTACGCATGATCGGGGTTTCGGTATGCCAGATAACGTCCGGAAAGACGCGCCCGATGTCGGCATGAGTGGCGAACACGACGTGATGGTCAGCGCCCAGGAAGCGGGCCATGCGGAGCTGGTGTTCGCTCTCATCGAAGGCAGGGTCGCTGAACGCTATGGAAAACGTGTCGAGTCGGTAGCCAGCGTAGCGGCGGACGATGGCTGCCACGGTGGAGGAATCCACCCCGCCGCTCAGGTAGGCGCCTACCGGTACGTCTGCCCGCAGGCGCAG
>CAYSBM010000683.1:0-1806 GCA_964429095.1 uncultured Solibacteraceae bacterium
GCTTCTGGAATGACCGGGCGGCCTGCATCGGCCAATATTGGGGACCGCTGCGAGATACCTATTGGGGCCGCATCGGCGAACGCGAAGGCGATGCAGCCCAAGAGCAATACCACAAGATGATGCAATTGTTGATCGCGCTGAAGGTGAAGAGGAAGCAAACCAGCCACGATAAAAAGGAAATCGAGCGGTTGGAACGAGAGATCGCCAGGCTGCGCGCCAAGCTGGACGAGATCATCGGCGAGCGCAATAAGCGCGCTTTGGTCATCCAGAGCGTCCGCCAGAACTACGAGATGGGAGAGCTGATCAGGCGCCACGTCGCCGACCCGGCGGAGGACATCCTGGCCCCTGACCTGAGCCATCGCCCGCCTCAACCCTTCGACTCGGTGCGGATCGACTTCTTATGGCCCGACGCACAGATTCCCGATACGATGGTCCGTGTCGCCCTGTTCCGCCCCATCAACACCATGGCGCCGCCAGTGCGTCCCTGGTCCGCCGCAGGCTCCTCCGAGCGGACGCTCCGCCCGATGAAGTTGGAGGAGCTGCTGGCGCAGGTGGTGGAAAACCAGGAACGCCTGGCCTCTACCGAGGACCGCAAAGCGAACAACCGCAGCATCGTGATCAGCGTGCGCCCCACAGTGTGGAAGGGCCCGGCGGAGACGTGGCCCGTGCTGCTCTTGACCGGCGACGCAGAAAGCGAAAGCTGGCAGCGGATGGTCCCCCGCTACGCCGCCGGAGAGTTATCGGCCCGCATACTCAAAGTGCCCCACCACGGCAGCGGACAGAACGGCATCACCGCGGAGGCGTTGCAGGCCATCGCTCCCCGTTACGCCATCATCTCCGTCGGTCAGGTCCACCACCTGCCTGAGGCAAAAACACTGAACCTGTTGCGACAGAGCCTGGAGCGCCCCCCGAACATCTTCTGTACCGAACGGAACCATAACCCCAAGAAGCACGGCGCGTGTCTGAACGCACCGCCCGGCTGTGTCCGCCGCACCTGGGAGGATTACCGCAGCGTGGTGTTCAGCTTCGACACGGATAAAGGCAAGTTGTCCATCGTGTCCGCGCAGTTCGTGAAAGAGACCCGTCATTCTGAGCGCAGCGCAGAATCTGAGGCCCTTCGCCTTGCCCAGGGCGACAAAGAGACCCTTCGCCGTCATTCTGAGCGCAGCGAAGAATCTGAGACCCTCCGCCTTGCCCAGGGCGACAAGGAAGGCGAGCGGTACGACCTCGAGTTCCACCTCGTCCGCGACCACGACGCCGACCCGAATCGCCTACTCTGGTGCCGCCAGAGCGAATGGAAAAGCTGACAGGATTCGCGCTGGCAGTCAGAGACGCGGCGCGCTGTGTCTCTAGCTGCCAGGCCCGTGTCCGTCGCGGGTCACTGCTTCAACTCGAATAGTCTCTCCACTCTTGGCGCATAGCTATGCCAACATGGGTCGCCGGAAACCGTTCCCGTGAGATCGCTGATAGGCGCTCAGAATATTTTTTTTCTTTTTCGCGTTGGAGTCGTATAATACGACAACACTCATGGGAGGAAAACCACATGCCAATCTTTCAAGCAAGTGCGCTTCGGGACATTGGCGCCCGCATTTTTGGCGCCGTCGGCGCGCCTGAGCCTATCGCAAAACGAGTCGCTGAATCGCTGGTGCTCAGCAACCTCGTGGGGATGGACTCTCATGGCGTCCTGCGCATTCCACAGTATCTCGAAAATATCGAGAAAGGCTTCATCGCGCCCGCGGCCCGGCCCGAAGTCGTCCGTGATCGGGGCGTCGCCGTAGTCATGGATGGCCGGTGGGCCTTCGGCCA
>CAYSBM010000684.1:0-1120 GCA_964429095.1 uncultured Solibacteraceae bacterium
CGACAGGTACAATCCGCCCACCACCGTGATCTTGGTGAGGATCTTGTTCATGTACTCGGCCGTATTGCGCCCCGGCCGGATGCCCGGAATGAATCCGCCGTACTTGCGCATGTTGTCAGCGGCTTCGTTGGGATTGAAAATAATCGAGACGTAAAAGAAACAGAAGAAAATGATGCCCGCCACAAAAAGCAGAGCATAGAGCGGCTCGCCGAAACGGATGGCGCCCAGCATGCCCGTCACCCAGCGGTTTTCTCTAAGGGCCGGCACCTGCATCAGCGTCTGCGGGAAGGCCAGAATGGAGCTGGCGAAGATCACCGGGATGACGCCACCGGCGTTGACCTTCAACGGCAGGTGCGTCGCCTGCCCGCCCATCACCCGGCGTCCCACCACGCGCTTGGCGTATTGCACCGGGCTGCGGCGCTCGCCCCGTTCCACCAGCACGATGAAGCCCACCACCGCCACCATCACTAGCAGGATGATAATCAACTGCAAGGCGTTCCACTGCCGGGTGACAAATACATTGGTGTAAATCTCGGCGATGGCTTTGGGAAGGCCCACGACGATGCCGGTGAAAATGATCAGCGACATGCCATTGCCGATGCCGCGTTCGCTGATCTGCTCTCCCAGCCACATAATGAACGCCGTGCCGGTGGTCAGAGTCAGCATGGTCATCAAAATGAAGCCGGGGCCGGGATTGATTACGAAATGACCTTCGCTGGCCTGCAAGCTCATGGCGATGCCGAAAGATTGAAACAGCGACAGGCCCACGGTCAGGTAGCGGGTCCACTGCGTGATCTTGCGGCGCCCAAGTTCGCCTTCGTTCTGAAGCTTTTCGAGCGTGGGTATGGCCACGGACAAGACCTGAAAGACGTTCGATGCCGTAATGTAAGGCATGATGCCCAAGGCGAAGATGGTCAACCGCCGGAACATGCCTCCCGAGAACAGGTCGATATACCCGAACAAAGTGCCCTGGTTCTGCCGGAAAAACTCCTCCAGCAGGTTCGCGTTGATGCCCGGCGTGGGGATGTGGCCGCCCAGCCGGTAGATGGCCAGCAGCCCCAACGTGAACAGCACTCTCTTCCGCAGGTCGGGCACCCGGAGGACGTTCGCTACGGCTTCG
>CAYSBM010000684.1:1130-1801 GCA_964429095.1 uncultured Solibacteraceae bacterium
CCCGCCGGCTGCGACGAGCTGGTGCCGGAGCTTCCTGCCCGACCGGCTACTGCTTGCCGGTTTCGATAACCTCTGCCACTCCGCCGGCGGCTTTAATCTTGGCCGCGGCGGATTCGGAAAACTGATGTGCGCGCACCGTGATCTTGCGCTTCAACTCGCCCGCACCGAGCACCTTGAGGCCCGCGCCCAGCTTCTTCACCACGCCCGCGCCCACCAGGCTCTGCGGGTCAAACGTATCGCCGTCCAGCTTCTCAAGTGCGCCCACGTTCACGATGGCGAACTCTTTCCGGAAAATGTTGGTGAAACCCCGCTTCGGAAGACGGCGGTGCAGCGGCATCTGGCCGCCCTCAAAACCCCGCATCTGGCGGAAGCCGCTGATCGACTTCTGGCCCTTCTGCCCGCGCCCCGCGGTCTTGCCGCGGCCCGAGCCCATACCGCGGCCCACACGCCGCGCCGCCTTCTTCTGTCCCTTAGGAGGTTTCAATCCGCTGAGATTCATAACAGCCTCATCCTTCAATCCACGATCGCGACCAGGTGCGGAATCTTGGCCACCATGCCGCGAAAGCTGGGCGTATCGGGGCGTTCGACGACCTGGTTCATCTTGCGCAAGCCCAGGCCGCGCACCACCTTCTTGTGCTTCTCGGGCGCGCAAATCGGGCTGCGCACCAGCT
>CAYSBM010000685.1:0-1791 GCA_964429095.1 uncultured Solibacteraceae bacterium
GGAGCCGGCCTGGGCTTGAGCTTGGTAGTCGGACGGCGCGGCCCGGGGCGGCAGCCCCTTGGCATCGCCTGGCGTGGAACCGTCAGACGCGGGTGGGGCGGCAACAACCAAGCAACCTGCGGTCAAGAGAAAGCATGATCTCAGAACGGGAAACAGTCTCATTCCAGCAAAAAAGGTACCACATTCGGTGTCCCGATTGGGAGGGTGTTGACCGAGCCATACCGGAAATTGACCGAGGACGGCGAGACTGTAATCCCGAGCAGGGGCGCCAGCTGAAATTCAGCCAGTCCCAGGAGACTGCTCCCTGCCAGAGCCGGACCGTGACCGGCGTGGCGGAAGCAACGGCTGTGAAAGGTGAGGGACTAGGGCCTTGACAGGCCCAGCCGGTGGGAGTAGATTCTTTGTCGAAGGGTACCGTGGGAGGTGGCTGGGATGATGGACCTTTCAAAACGTCGTAATCCGGAGGTCGAGGAGCGGCGGGTCATCTTCCTCGAATTTGTGGCCGCTTCGGCGATCTTCTCGATTGTCGCCTTGGTCCTCTACATGATCTTCACTTACCAGCCGGCTTAGGGCGGCCGTCGGGTGGGGTGAACAGCTCGAGCGCCAGAGCCAGGGCTTGGCCGGGAGTTTGGATTCTGCCTTCCAGTTGAGCGTCCTCGATTGTCCGCAGAATCGTGGCGAAGCTTGGACCAGGATGAAAACCCGCGGCGACAAGCATGTCGCCATTGAGTAGAGGAGGGGGGCGCAGGTCGGAAGGGGGGATCTCAGCCAGCTTCTGCCTCACGAACTCATAATTTGAAAGCTGCCGGTGGCTGGCCAGGCAATCCAGGCGGTGCAATTCGAGGTGTTCGGCGAAATTCGGCATCCGCAGAAATCGTTTCAAGGTGCTCGGCCGCATGGATGGAGCGTCTTTAAAACGGAGGTGGTTTTCCACCAAGGCCCGGACGCGGCTGATTTCCTCCTTTGACATCCGCAGCCGCTCGAGGATCTTCTCTGCCAGGGCGGCGCCTACAGCGGCGTGCCGGTCAAAGCGAATGCGCTCGCGCACCGCATAGGTCTCCGGTTTGCCCACATCATGCAGCAGCGCCGCCCAGGCCAGCGGAGGGGTGGGGTGGTCCAGCAACTCCAGCATCATCAACGTGTGAGTCCAGACATCGCCCTCGGGATGAAATTCCGCCGGTTGCTTAACTCCTTTCATCCGCGCAACTTCCGGCAGAATGTCTGCGAGCAGGCCGGTTGCGTCCAACAGCTCAAAACCCCTCCGGGCCGCGCCCTCGCAGAGGATGCGGGTTAGCTCGTCGCGCACCCTCTCGGCAGATATGCGCCCGATTGCCGCATGGGTCTTGCGAATGGCCTCGAAGGTAGCCGGTTCGATTTCAAAACCCAGCAGCGCGGCGAAGCGGACGGCGCGCAGCATGCGAAGGTGGTCCTCCGCGAAGCGCTGTTCCGGGTCGCCTATGGCGCGAATGAGCCTGCGGTCCAAATCTGCCCGCCCACCCACATAGTCCAGCACTTGGCCGGTGCCGTGATCCATCAGGAGCGCATTGATCGTAAAGTCCCGGCGGAGCACGTCCTCGCGCGGGCCGGCTTGGAAATCGACCCACGCTGGGCGGCGGCCGTCGGCATAGGAGTGCTCGGTGCGAAAACTGGCGACTTCCACTTGAGTGCCGTTTTCGCGCACCAGCACCACCCCGAAATGCGCACCCACCAGCTCCGCCTGCGGAAACAGGCGCAGCACCGCGTCGGGGCGCGCGCTGGTAGATACATCGAAGTCCGCCGGCGCTCGACCGA
>CAYSBM010000686.1:0-1776 GCA_964429095.1 uncultured Solibacteraceae bacterium
CAAAGCGAGACTAACCTCATAAAGACCCCTGAAGCAATCCTACCCGGCGCCCCACAGAAGGAAGCTACCCAACAAACAAAAGGCGGCGGTTGGCGGTTCGTGCGCGTTCGGGAGCCGTCGAGTTGGTGGTATGCTGGCATTTGGCTTCTGAGATGAAGACTCTCACGATCCTTGGCTCAACCGGATCTATCGGAACCAACACCCTTGACGTAATCGGACGCCACCGCGATCTTTACCGCGTCCACGCCCTGGTAGCCGGTTCGAATGCGGAGCTGTTGGCGGCTCAAATTGTTGAATTCCGGCCCAAGGTGGCGGTAATGGCCGATGAGACAGCCTTGGGCAATCTGGTCGAGCGGCTAGAGGCGGCTGGGTTAGAACGGTCTAAGTGGCCGGAACTGGGAGCCGGCGCGTCAGCTCGTATTGCGGCTGCGGTAGCTCCTGAAGTCGACTTTGTAATGTCAGCCATCGTGGGGGTGGCGGGACTGGAAGCCACCTACGAGGCCGTGCGCCGGGGCAAGACGCTGGGACTGGCGAACAAAGAGGTCATGGTCGCCAGCGGCAAGCTGGTTACGGAAGCGGCAGCGCTGTCCGGGGCGGAGATTATTCCGGTCGACAGCGATCACAACGGCGCACACCAGTGCTTGCGGGCCGGACGGCGCAGCGAGGTGAGGCGGCTGCTGCTGACCGCTTCCGGCGGTCCATTCCGGGCGACTCCCAAAGAACGCCTGTCTTCGGTGACGCCGGCCGAGGCTCTGAATCATCCAACTTGGAAGATGGGCCGAAGAATCACCATTGACTCGGCGACCATGATGAACAAAGGTTTTGAGGTCATAGAAGCCTGCTGGCTGTTTGGTCTGGAACCGGACGAAGTCGAGGTGGTCATTCATCCGCAATCCTCGGTGCATGCCATGGTGGAGTACGCCGACGGTAGCGTGATCGCGCAGATTTCGGCCACCGATATGCGGATGCCGATCCAATACGCTTTGACCTATCCGCAGCGGGACGCGGCGCCGGTGCCACGCCTGGACTGGAGCCAACCACGGCATTGGGTTTTTGCGGAGCCGGATTGGGACAAGTTCCCCTTATTGAAACTGGCCTATCAGGCTCAAAGGACTGGGGGTTCGGCCCCTTGCACTCTGAATGCGGCCGATGAAGTCGCGGTGGAGTGCTTTCTGCGAGGCGAGATTGGATTCACCAGCATTGCCGAGGTGGTCGCGGAAGCACTGGAACGGATGCCGGTATCGGACCCGGCGACATTGAGCGATTGTATGCTCGTAGATGAGGAGTCCCGGCGGCTGGCGCGCGGGATCGCAGCGGGACGCGCGTCAGGCCGCGGACGCAGGGTGCTGGTGGAAACAAACTGAGATATTAATATGCTAATCATTGAAAACCTGTGGTGGCTCCTGGTTCTGATCGGAGTCATGATCATGATCCACGAGCTGGGCCACTACTGGGCTGCGCGCTTTTTTGATGTCCGTGTGGAGACTTTCAGCTTTGGGTTCGGCCCCAGGCTATTCGGGTTCCGCCGGGGGGAGACCGATTTCCGCTTTTCCGCCATCCTGTTCGGCGGCTATGTAAAGATGGCCGGCGAGCAGCCAGGCGACGCGGTGGATGATCCTCGGGCCTTTCTGGCCAAACCCCGGTGGCAACGTTTGATCATCGCCATGGCGGGACCATTTATGAATATTGTCCTGGCCCTGGCTTTGGTGACCGGCTTGTTCATGGTGCGTTACCCGAAGCCCGCGGACCCGAATGCACCTGCGGGGGTGGGCAACG
>CAYSBM010000687.1:0-1775 GCA_964429095.1 uncultured Solibacteraceae bacterium
GCCGAATTACGCGGCATGCGGGAAGGGTCTCCGCGCGACCTGCCTTACGCGGAGATGGTTTCTCCGTTGGTGGAGCCCGCCAACCTGCGCCGTTTCTTCCGGCGGGAGATGTTCCGCATCCAGGCCGAAAGCATCTGTCTGCGCACGCCGATCTTTGATACGCTGGAGCGCACCAGCGAACTGGCCGACGCCACGCTCCAGGCCGCTTACAGAATGGCGGTGAGTGAAGTGCTATCGTCGCGGCCCCCCTCCAGCGCCAGCTACAAACCCACGGGGCAGCTCATGGTGATCGCTCTGGGCCGGTTAGGGATGTACGAGTTCGATCTGGCCAGCGACGCGGACCTGGTGTTTGTGCTGCGGGATGAGGACGTGCCGGAGCTGGCGTGCTGGACCCGCGTGGCGGAAACTATGATTAACCGCATCACGGCTTATACCGGTGAAGGCGTCATCTTTGCGGTGGACACACGCCTGCGCCCGGATGGCAGGGAGGGCGCTCTGGTGCAGACCGTGGAAAGCTACCGCGATTATTTCGCCCGCCGGGCAGAGGCCTGGGAGGGCATCACTTACATGAAGTCGCGCGCGGTGGCTGGCGATGTGGAGCGTGGCACGGCGTTCTTGAACGATTTGCAGAAGGTGGACTGGCGGCGCTATGGGCAGAGCGGGCGCTCCCGGAAAGAACTGCTGCAAATGCGCCTGCGCCTGGAAAAGGAGTTGAGCGCCGGCAACCCGCTCAAGGCCGGGCGCGGCTCCTATTACGACATCGACTTCGCGCTGATGTATCTGCGTTTGCGCGGCGCGGGCATCTTCTATAAAGTGCTCAACACACCGGCGCGCATCGACGTCATCGAGCAGATGGGCCATTTGGAACGCGCCGACGCCGATTTCCTGCGCGACGCCTCCACCTTCTACCGCGCCGTGGACCACGGCATCCGCGTCTCGACGGGACAGGCGGCGGGCGAGTTGCCCCGCTCGGAGTCGCAACTGGAAGTGCTCCGGGAGCTGGTCAGCCGCTGGACTCCGGATTACCTGCACGACCAGCCGCTGGCGCTCGAACTGGCGCAGGTGCAGCAGCGGACCCGCGAATTCTTCGACCGCGTGTTCGGTTCGGGCGGCTGAGGTATACTGGAACACTACCCGGCAGTTTCAAGACAGGAGGGAAAGTCTATATGACGGTATCATTCTATGGCCACGTCCGGCAGTATCACAATATCCAGGCCGAAATCGACGCCAACATAAAGAAAGTTCTGGAGAGCGGGCTGTACGTCATGGGCCCCATGCTGAAGCAGTTCGAGCAGGAACTGGCTGCTTATCATGGCGCGAAATACGCCATCGGCGTGGGCAACGGCACCGACGCTATCTGGCTCTCGCTGATGGCCTTGGGCATCGGCCCCGGCGACGAGTGTATTACCACCACCAATACATTCTTCGCCACCGCCGAGGCCATTTGGATCGCGGGCGCCACGGCGGTCTTTGTGGACTCCGATCCGGTGACCAACTGCATCGATCCCACCAAAATCGAAGCGGCCATTACGCCTAAGACGAAAGCGATCGTGCCGGTCCATTTGTATGGCCAGTGCGCGGACATGAAGGCCATCCGCAAGATCGCCGACAAGTACAAGCTGCTGGTGGTCGAAGATAACGCCCAGGCCATCGGCGCGGCCGGAGACGGATTCAAGATCGGAGAGTTGAGCGACGCCACCTGCACCAGTTTCATCATCCAAAAGAACCTGGGCACCTTTGGCGACGGCGGCGCGGTGGTCACCAATCATCCGGAA
>CAYSBM010000688.1:0-1769 GCA_964429095.1 uncultured Solibacteraceae bacterium
CCGGCGACCTGCTGATTACGAATCAGCCGCTCTACCAACTGAGCTAGGGTGGCCCTCTTTGGACATTCTACAACACAGTGGGATGCCTCAGGCCCGACCTGTCTGATGGCCGCGGTGGTAGCCTGTGGAGGTGCGAGACCTCATTCCGGCTCTAATCCTTTTGACCGCTCTTGGGGGCGCATCAGCGGCTGAAGGCCCGGCCCCGACGTGGGGTTCCTATGAGCGCTCCGGCGCAGTGATTCTGGCCAACGACAAGCTCGAACTCACCGTGACCATACAGGGTGCGTCGCTGGCCCGCTTGGTTCTCAAGGATGATCCCTCGGCTACGAACCCTTTTTGGGAACCCAGCCGCATGGCCCGGGAGTTGGGGCAGATGGCGGGCTTCCGCCCCAGCACGGGGCATTTTGTTTGTGTGGACGGTTTCGGACCGGTGTCGGAGGAAGAACGCGCAGCCGGCTTGCCGGGACATGGCGAAGCCCACATGCGGGCGTACGAAATCCGCCGCATGTCGCGCGAAGGCCGCGCGGCGGTGCTGAGCATGGAGACGGTGCTGCCCATTGTGCAGGAGAACTTTACCCGGACCTTGCGGGTGATCGACGGCGAGTGCGTCATTTATGTGGACAGCCGCCTGGAGAGTCTGTTGGGATTCGACCGGCCGGTGAACTGGGCCGAGCATGCCACCATAGGCTCGCCATTTCTGGCAAGCGGAGAGACAGTGGTGGACGTGAGCGGCTCCCGATGCATGACGCGCCCGTGGAAGGAGCCCAGACGAGGGGCCGAGGACCGCCGCCTGGCCAGCGGCCAGGAGTTTGTTTGGCCCTTGGCGCCGGGTCTGCATGGCGAAAGGGTGGATATGCGTCAAACTCCCAGCGATCCGCACTATGTAGATCACCTGACTACGCTGGTGACGCCGGCTCGCAACTACGGCTGGGTCACCGCTCTCAACCAGCGGCTGCGCCTGCTCATCGGTTACGTATTCCGGCGCCAGGAGTTTCCCTGGGTGCAGCATTGGAACAGTTTTCCGCCCACCGGCAAACTGGCACGCGGCATGGAATTCAGCACCCAGCCGTTTGACGTGCCGCGGCGTGAGGTGATCAGCGCTCCTGCATTGTTCGGTGCGCCGATGTACCGCTGGCTCCCCGCCAGGTCCGCGATCCAATCCCGGTTCCTCGTCTTCTATGCGCGTGCGCCCGAGGGTATGACGCGCGTGGACGAGATCACCCTGGAAGGCGGGCGGCTGGTTATCGAGGACCGCGCCACCAACCGGAAGCTGGTTCTCGAAGCCGCGCTGGGCCTATAAAGAGCCGCGCACCCGGCTGGTCTGGCGGCAGCGGAGTGTGGCATCCGTTATGCTGAATAAAAGGGTTCATGGTCGCGCTCGCCATTTTTGCAGGAACCTACCTGGTGCTGGCCATCGGAGGATTGCCCGGCTTTCGCATCGACCGTAGCGGCGCGGCCATCATCGGCGCCAGTCTCATGGTGGGCTTCAACGTGCTCACCTTTGAAGAAGCCATTGAAGCTGTAGACCATTCAACCTTAGTGCTGCTGTTCGGCATGATGATCGTGGTGGCCAACCTGCGTCTGTCGGGCTTTTTCCGCCTGGTGGCGGCCCGCGCGGTCGAGCATGCCCACCGGCCGAAGACGCTGCTGGCGGTGATCGTAGCCGTCGCAGGCCTGTTCTCGGCGTTCTTCGTCAACGACACCATATGCCTGGTGCTCACGCCGCTGGTGCTTGAAGTGGCCGCCACGCTGGGACGCATTCCGGTTCC
>CAYSBM010000689.1:0-1769 GCA_964429095.1 uncultured Solibacteraceae bacterium
GCCCCGCTTCAAGCTAAACGCGCCGATGTCCAGACCTATGTTGATCCCCATGAGACGCTATCAGATGACCTTAGAATCCATCTTACATCAATGCATACAAGTGCGCCTTTTTCAACGTCTTGAAGCTGAACGGAGAGTTGGCGCAGCGAACGCGGATGATTTCAGGCTGAATGGACGCGCCTGGGGGTGGGTGGGGCGCAGCCGGAATTGCTCTTGGCTGCCGAAATTAGGGGGGTTCGCCCCTGCTTAATGGAGGCAGCCAGGTGGGTGCTCAATCCTCGCGGAACTTTTCGCGCAAAATGTGCTCGGCTTCGGCTTCGGCGGCCAGCAGAGCGCAACCGACGGCCGTGAGATCCTTCTTCGGGCGCGCCGCGCGTATTTCCACACGCCGCGCGGCAGTTTCCACGCACTGAGATCTTACCGCCATCCGGACGGCATCCAGAATTTCCTGGCCGGCGAGCAATGGCAGTTTTCCGCACAAAACCACCAGCGAAGGATTCAAGAGCTGCACCGTGTTGGCGATGGCGGTTCCCAGGGCGCTCGCCGCGCGGGCGCGAGCGGCTGGCGCCACCGCGGCACCTGTCCGGGCGGCACCGGCAACCGCACGGATGGTCAATTCCGCGCCGGGCGTCTCCCGCAAACCTGAGACAGCGCCGGCCGCCAGACGGCCGCGCACATAGTCCAGGATCGCCAAGCAACCGGCATAAGCCTCCACGCAGCCACGATTGCCGCAGCGGCAGGGGGGACCACTGGTGTCGATTACCGTGTGGCCAATCTCGCCTCCTCCCTGACTGGCGCCCCGGTAGAGTCTGCCCTCAGTAAAAAATCCCATTCCTATACCGGAGTCGCAGTTTATATACACTGCGCTCGAGTGGCCCCAATCTTCAGGTGAGGTGCGCCTCTCGGCCACGGCCAGCGCCCGTGAGCGGTCTTCCAGCGTTACCTCGAGGCCGAATGCTCCGGCCAGCCTGTCCCGGATCGGAACAAACTTCCAGTTAGGCGCGTTGGCCCAGGAAACGCATACCCCATTGGTCAGGTCGAGATCTCCACAGTGGCTGACGCCCAACCGCCGGATCCTGGAACGCGGCACTCCGGCATCGGCCAGAGCGGTCGAGGCGGCTTCCAGGCTGGCTCGCACAGCCTCCTCAATGCCCCTTTCGGCATGGCAACGCACGGCGCCGCGTCCCAGCAGCGTGCCCGCCATGTCAGTCACCACGGCCACGACGCCCTCCAAGTGGATATCCAGCCCCAGCAGGAAAGCCAGTTGTGAATTGACGCGCAGGCATTGGGGCTTCCTGCCCGCCGAAGCGACCTCCGCGCTTGTCTCCACCAGCAATTCCCGCTCCAGCAGCAGTGAAACCGTCCGGCTCACGGTTGCCGGGCTGATGCCGAACTGCTGCCCCAAGCCGCTTCGCAAGCACGACGGGCGGTCAAAGACGTGCCAAAAGATCACTTCCTCCAGACGGTGAGCTCTGCGCATGCGGCTGACCCGGGTGTCAGTTTCATCTTACAACAGGCGCTGTGGCGGCCCCGGCGGCCGGCTGGGGCGCCGCAGCCGGGGCGGCGTAGCCGAGATAGAATCTAAACCATGTCTTTGACACTCATGGCGGTTTTGGCGCTGGCGCTCGGTCCGGCCGGTAGCACCCAGACAAAGAAGTTCAAGATTCTGATGACCGAATGGCCGCCCGAGGTCATCGCCGAGTTCCGAGCCGCTGTGCCGGAAGCCGAGATCGGCACCCCCGAGAACAAGGCGCAATGGCTGGCTGAGA
>CAYSBM010000690.1:0-335 GCA_964429095.1 uncultured Solibacteraceae bacterium
CCCAGCGAAACGCGCAGCGATTTGCTGAGGAGTCTGTCCGAGCCCGGCGGCGCCGGCAGGCGAAGTAGGTTCTTCGCCAGTCCCAATCGTCCTCTACCGTAGGCAGCGTCCCCCTTTGTTTTCCAGTACTTATTTGTAACAAGTACTTTGAAGGGGCGGCGGAAGTCGTCAAGACCGACCCGTAAATCCCCTGGCATTGCACGCACTTGCCCCGACCAGCCGGATTTGTGGGAGCGGGCTTTTGTCACGCGAAGTCCACCTGAAGTCGCGAAAACGTCACGCGCGGGCCACCGGTTCTGGGGTAGGAGACGTGACGCGCGGTCCACCTCGTGGTG
>CAYSBM010000690.1:345-1769 GCA_964429095.1 uncultured Solibacteraceae bacterium
GTGGTGGGGGCGATTGTTGCTCGAAATTGCCGGCTGGTTGCGCGGCGATGAACTCCCGAGCCTGGCGAATCACGGCGGTGAGGGCCTCGGCATTCCGGTCGAAGAAGCTCTGCGAATACCCCTCCCGTTCGCCGTTCTTGAGCTTCCAGGATCGGCGGAGCGAGAAAGCGAGATACGCGAAGCCGGTCGAGGTCTGTCGCCGCCAGATACTCGCTGCGATGGCCCCGCTGCGGATGACTTTGATCGGCGACTGCTGCCGCCGACTGGGCGTCGTCTTCGGCTTGGCCGGTTGGTTTGTCATGGGCGCGTGCTCCTCAGAGTTGCCTGTTATTCCCGACTCGTCGCATAGCACAATTTGGAGAAAACCGCAAAGTACGCTATCCAGATCAGCGTTGCCGGTTTCTCCCGATCGGCGGCGGTCGTTGGCTGGTACTCAACGCAACCGTGCGAACCCCGGCACGCGATAGCGCCGGGAATAAGCATGGTGGGCTGACGTTTTCTGTTGGGTGCAGCGGGTCCGGAAATCTCGGTCTCATCAACCGAGGATAAGGACCGGGAGCTTTGCCGGCTCCCCATAGCGCTGGCCCTTCGAGCTGGGTACGCGGAGACGTGTTCGCCCAGTTCAATGGAGGCTCGTCGACGTAATCCCGGCAGTCGCACACTCCCCCTGTAAGGGAGAAGCGACTTTGCGTCGGAGTAATCTCGGCGTTCTATCCAATATTCGTGGGAGAATGCGGGCGATGCGGACCAACCTCGTCGCAGGACGAGGCCGCGTCGGTGAAGCAGATCCGCAGACGGTGGACTGCTTCTGTGCCGCGATACCAGCGGCACACAAAGCGGGTGACTTGGAGGGTCGCGCAACCACGGTTGCGTCCGGTCCATCAAGAAATCCCGTCCGTGGGGCTCGGGCTTGCGCGGCTGCGCGAGTTCGTTCAACGCGGCTGGCGTGGGGAGCTTCTGTCTGGCGACAGGCAGAACCGGGGTTCTTCTGATGAAGAGACCACCTCGGCGACCGTCGGCAAATCCGGCGGCGGTGAACAGCTCAACCACGAAAGGCCCAACCGCATAGGTAAGGGAGGGCTTGCCAGTAAGATTCTGAGGAGACGGAGCCGAATGGCGAACGTCCGTTTGGGAACGGTACCCTTAGCTTCTGGTTTCGTAGGGGGAAATCTGGCGTGCAAGCGTCAGGAAAGTGCGGCCTGTCGGAAGACGGCACGCACCCAAATGGACCGGGCGGTAACACGCCCTAGCAACGTGACCTCAGGATTGAAGACCGACGCTAACGCAGGAACCACTGCGGCCTCCGGGAATGGCAACCCGGTGCCTGGCTTGGTCGGCCAGGTGATTCAAACGCCGTAGTGGGGGAGAGTGGCCTGAGTAGGACCGGCGCGGAAGCGCCGGCGGTGTTCTGGGCGAAGGTCCAG
>CAYSBM010000691.1:0-1252 GCA_964429095.1 uncultured Solibacteraceae bacterium
CGCCCCGCCCTGTTCGCGCAGCAGCAGTTGGCGTAACCAGACGAGGAATCCGGCTTCATCGGAGGTCTTAAAGAACGGACCGCCGCTGGTCCCGAACGACGGCACCCACTCGGTGAAAGCGTTCACGTCCGCGTAGTAACTCACGGCAAAGCTGTTGTAGAAGGGCCGCAGAGCGTGCGCAATCTGATCCCGCTCCAAGTAAACCATGGCCGTGTTCACCAAATTGGGCTGTAAGGTAATCCCCCCGCGGCTGAACCAGTCGCTATCCGGCACGCAAAACGACCAAGGGGCCATGAACAGGTTGTCTTCGTGATCGCGCAAAATCCACTCGGTGACCTTTTCATCTGGCAAGAATACGCCAGTGTCGACCATGGCGAGCGCCCCGTAAAGAATGTTACGGATCCAGCCAACGTCGCGGCCGTGCATATGCGTGCGGGACGGCACCGTAGGCACCCAGGTTCCATCGCCCAATGGCGCCACCGGCGATGCGGCCATCGAACGAAAGGCCGCCGTGCGGATGTCGGCGCGGTAAGCTTCGGCCTCGCGCTCATAGCGGCGGCTCGAGTCTGGATCAAGATCGCTCAGCGCCAACGCAAAGTACTTGAGGCCTTTATAAGCGTAACCGTTCACCGCGTACCAGTAGAGCCATTCTTCGTTGTCCTCCAACTGGCCAGCGGGCAGTAATCCGTACTCCCACACCTTCCGGCCGTCTTCATCGGTGCGCATCGTCGCCCTGCGCTCGGATAGGATCCACTCGGCGGCCTTTTTCATGCTGCCGAGGTGCGCCTGAAACCACTGGCGGTCGCGCGTAAACAGGTAATGTTCGGCCAGAGCCCACAGCGTCCAGCCGTGGTTCAAGTTGTAGCCGGAGTGCGTGTAGTCGTGGTCCTTGTCGAAAAAGACTCCATGATAGATGGCGCTCGTCTCGCGGAAACGTCCCGGGAAAGGCTTGGAGCCTTGCCGGGCGACGAAAGGCTCCAAGAACCTGGCGGCCCATGCGTGCAGGCCGCGCATATCCAACAGCCGCGCCTGCATGCTGGTCTCGTTGGCGAACATGTTGTAGCGGAACGTGCCGCAGGGCCCCATGTACAAACCGCTGGGCACATCTCGAAATACGGACAACAACATGTGCTGCAAGGCGGACCGGTGGAATCGGTTGAAGACTTCATCCGGCACGCGCAGTCTCATCCCCTCGCCAAGCGCGCCACGCCAAAAAGCGACGATCCGCCGGCGGTGGCTGTCGTAGTCCAAC
>CAYSBM010000691.1:1280-1756 GCA_964429095.1 uncultured Solibacteraceae bacterium
AGGATCGGTAGGCGGAAAGAAGGTTAACCGCACATGGAAAGTCACCTCGGAGCCGGGAGCGATTTCGCCTTCCCAGCGCGCCGCTTGCCCCTTGTATTTGGATTCGGGCGGCAAAATAGCCAGAACGAAGCTTCCGGAGGAGGATTTCAGCGCGGCGCGGAACTGCCCGTGAGCCCCCATCAGAATCCCGTTCTCCAGCTTTAGAGGTTCGACGGGATCTATGTGCAGCCACAACGAAGTCCGCTCCGGCTGCGGCGACCGGTTTGCCGCTTTGATCCGCATCAGCAACACGCTGGTTTCGTCGCCCCGGTTCTTCAAAGGGTCCAGGGGCGCATCCAGCAGAGTGGCGAAGGCCTCCTGCCGGAAATGCAAATGGCCGCTGATCCACTCGGTGATTGCGACGGGCAAGTCGCTGTCCAAAACTCTTTGCCGCGCCGCGCCTTCGGGCTCTCTTATATCCGGGACCGCCCCGCAAC
>CAYSBM010000692.1:0-1752 GCA_964429095.1 uncultured Solibacteraceae bacterium
CCCAAAGGCCGCCTGGTTGAGCTGATCGTCTCACCTGAATATCTGAGCAGCGGTGAACGCGTGCTGATTATTGACGATTTTTTGGCTTCAGGCGCCACCATTCTCGGCCTGGTCCGATTAACTCAGGCGGCCGGGGCTACCCTTGTCGGCATCGGCACCTTGATTGAAAAATCGTTTGAAGGCGGGCGTGAAGCCCTGACGCACCTCAATGTGCCGATTGAATCGCTGGTGACCATCACCGCGATGGACGATACTTCGATCAGCTTCGCTTAACCGCGCATGACCGATACGATTATCGTTCTCGATTTTGGATCGCAATATTCGCAGCTCATCGCACGACGCATCCGCGAAGCGCAGGTGTACTGCGAGCTGTTTCCATGGGACGCACCAGCGGAACGCGTGCTGGCGTTGAACGCCAAAGGCTATATTCTTTCCGGTGGGCCAAACTCGGTTTACGCCGAAGGCGCGCCGAGCATCCCTGCTTATGTTCTGGATTCGGGCAAGCCGGTGTTGGGTATTTGCTACGGCATGCACGCGCTGACCCACGCTCTGGGCGGCAAAGTTGTTCCTTCCAGCGAACGCGAATACGGTCTGGCGCAGATTGAAACCACCGCGGAAAACCCGCTGATCCCGGCGGGAACGCACACGGTGTGGATGTCGCACGGGGATAAAAGCGCAGTATTGCCGGAAGGGTTTATCCCGCTGGCTACCAGCACGAATTCACCCCTGGCGGCGATAGGCGACGCGGAGCGCCGCCGCTACGGACTGCAGTTCCACCCGGAAGTGCACCATACCCCGGGTGGCAGAGAGATGCTGCGCCGTTTTGTGATGAATGTGTGCGAAGCCAAAGCTGAATGGACGCCTGAATCAATTATCCAGCAGGCGGTGGCGCGCATCCGCGAACAGGCTGGCGGCGAACGGGTGCTTTCGGCGGTCTCCGGCGGGGTAGACTCGTCAGTGGCGACCGCCCTGGTGCACCGCGCGGTGGGCAGCCAGCTTTCTACGGTATTTGTGGATAATGGCTTGCTGCGGTTGAACGAGCGCAAGCAGGTAGAAGACGCCTTCAAACGTAACCTGGGCGCCGGGCTCATCACCGTTGACGCGGCGGACACCTTCTTAAGCAACCTGAAGGGTGTCACCGAGCCTGAGAAGAAGCGGAAAATTATCGGTGAAACCTTTATCCGCATCTTCGAGGCGCAGGCCCGCCAGTTGGGACAGCCGCCTTTCCTGGTGCAGGGCACCATCTATCCCGATGTGGTTGAATCCAGCGCGCCGGACGGCAATAAAGCGGAACGCATCAAGTCGCACCATAATGTGTGCGGATTGCCGGATGATTTATCCTTCAAGCTGATCGAACCGCTGCGCTACCTGTTCAAGGACGAGGTGCGCGCGGTGGGCGAGGCGCTGGGACTGCCCGCCGAACTGGTCTGGCGCCAGCCTTTCCCCGGACCGGGCCTGGCTGTGCGCTGCCTGGGCGAGGTCACCGCGCCGCGCCTGGAGCGGCTACGCGCCGCGGACGCCATTTTCACCGGCGAACTGACCGCGGCAGGCCTGCTCGGCCGGCGTAGTGGCGAAGAGCCGGGCCAGATCGCGCAGGGCTTCGCGGTGCTGCTTCCGGTGCAGTCGGTAGGCGTGATGGGCGACCAGCGCACTTACCAGGAGACAATCGCGCTGCGCGCGGTCAGCTCGGAAGATTTTATGACCGCTGATTGGGCGCGTATCCCGTACGACCTGCTAGCGCGCGCATCGAAC
>CAYSBM010000693.1:0-1742 GCA_964429095.1 uncultured Solibacteraceae bacterium
GCCGGCAGCGTCCCCAGGCCAAATACCAGTCGCGGTTGTGGGGGGGGGGTGAGGACGGTGTCTACTACAGCCGCTTCCCCATGCCGTTCCGAAAAGAGCTGCGGATTGAGACCTCAAAGGGGGCCCGCATCACAGCGCGTCTGGCCGGAGGCTGGCCGGAAAAGGAGCATTTCTATTTTCGCGCCAACCGGATCACGGACCGGACTGAGCCGGGACGCGACATCCGCATTCTGGAGGCGTCCGGCCGAGGGCACTTTGTGGGCGCCATCATCGAGGTGGCCGATCAGGCCATGGACGGCGAAGGTTTTCCTCCCAGTTGGCATGGGACGGGGACCGAAGACTATTTCCGCTGCGGCTGGTACTTTCACGGAGGGCCGCTGACCCGCCCGCTGTATGGCATGCTGGATAACCTAAAACCCAAGATCGCCTACCGCTTCCATGTGGCCGACCGCGTGAACTGGACTCGTTCGGCCGTCTTAGGATTTGAACACGGCGAGAAGAACCATTACATAGGCCCCTACAACGGGGTGGTGTTCTGGTATTCGGAAAGTCTTCGTTAACCTCAAAGAGATGCATCCGGTTCCGTTTCTAGCTGTTGCTGCTGTTTCCGCTCTCAGCCTGGCCGCCGGGCCCTTGGATTTGGCTCCTTTTGGCAAGATCAAAGGCTGGCCGGGAGGAGATGAAGAGAAGGTTTACTCGCGCCGCGCCGCCGGCAGTTGGAAGGCCGTGCGGGAGAACGGTTCGGCGAGGTCGAATCTGGGCATTGAATGGGATGAGCCGCGCGAGTTTCGGGAAATCCGCGTCCGGTTTCAAGGCAGAGCGCCAGCAGGCGAAGTGACGCCCGAGTATTGGGTTTCAAGTTGGCCGCCGCCGGAAGGACGGGGCGGCTGGACGCTTACCGATACACCTTGGTCGGGCCAGTGGCGCACGATCCGTTCGGTCCGGCAGCAGTTGCCGGATGGCTTGGCGTTCCGGTTCGAGCCTCTTACGGCGGATGAGAACCCTAACGCCAAGAACCGTTCGGGCACGCCGCCGCGTTCGCGCCGTGCGCTCAAGGTGCGTCTGCGTTTTGCATCCGCAGAGCCACCGGCCATTGCGGCGCTGGAAATTTACGGCTCGTCGAATTCCGGTAGGCGCGACGTAGTCATCGAAACCGGCTGCGAGAACCAGCCGAAGCACCCGGTGGCGCTGGAGATCTACAACGGCCGCATCTTACGTGCCTGGCCCCAAGGCCATACCACCCGTGCCACGCTTCTGTATGCGGATCACGAGCCGGATTCCAATGACCGAACGGTGCTCACCATCCGCGCAGGCGAGTTTCAATTCGGCGTGGCCATGGACGACCTGATCAGAAATAAGGGGATCTACATCCGCGATGCCGGCATCTTCGTCGGCGACGCCACTGTGGGTTTCGATTTTCAGACCTATCTGGCGAGCGGCCGCCTGAGGCTCGGACGCGATATCCTGAGCCGCGTCGGGCAGCAGCCCGAACAGTCCCTGGAACGCGCCATGGCCGAGATCCCCGCATTGAACATGACCAACCGGCGCCCCTACCGTTACATCCCGCTCAGCTTCGTCGGCACGCGCGAAAAGTATGGTTTGCTGTTTAACGGCAACGCTTTTATCGGTAAAGGTGAGTCCAAGTTGTTTGCCGAGGAGCGGGCGCGCATGCTGTGGGAAGGCGACCGGATTACATGGCGCCTCGGTTGCGGGGCGGGCCCGGCTGTTCGTGAGCGCGACGG
>CAYSBM010000694.1:0-1742 GCA_964429095.1 uncultured Solibacteraceae bacterium
GCCGTCACGCCATCGCTTCACGTTCCGGCAGACGGTCTCCACGATGGAGAAAGCCGATTCGATCACGTTTGTGCTGCTCAAGGTCTTCCGCAGTGGGAGGGGAACACCGAGCTTGTGAACCGTCAGCGTTTCCTCCATGCCTTCGGCCAAGCTCCGCGCCGCGCTGGGGTTGATGTGCATCAGTTCCCGATGCAGGCTGTCCAGTGCCTTCTTGGCGGCCTCGTAGTCCACCGTCGCGTAGGCGTTCTGCAGCTTCCGCTTGACGTCGGTTTTGTATTCGTCCGGCAAATGGTCGATCACGTTCCGTTTCTTGTGCACCTGGCAACGCTGGATGAACCCGGCCTCACCGGCGTGTCGCTTCACCGCCGTAGCCAGGGCCTTGCCGCCGTCGAGAATGTAGAGGCGCGGCGGGCTGAAATCCAAACCGCGTTCGATCAATTCGCTCAACAACGAACCCACCACGGCGGCGTTCTCGGTGGCGCCTTCGCGCAATCCCAACACCGTTTTACGGCCGTCGCAGCCGATGCCCAGCGCCACAATCATCTGGCGATCCCTGAACGGTGTCCCGTCGATCAGCACGGCGCACAGCCGCAACTCGCCGAGTGGCCGCTCCATCAGCTCCTTCAGCTTCTCCCGGCTCGCGTCGATGAAGTTCTCGCTCACCGCCGACTTCTCGATGCCGTATGCCTGGGCGAAGTCTTTCACCACCGGGCCGTAGTTGCGGGTGGAAAGCCCGCGCATGATCTTGTCCCATACCGCAGCCTGCAACGGCCCGCTGCGCTGAAATAGTTCATAGCTGCCGAGTTTCACCTCGCCAGCCTTGCCGCGTACGCGCGTCCGCGGGATCGGCACCTTCTGTCCATCGATGACGCAATAGCCTTTCTCTTTGCCCCACCGGCTCGCCAGGCGTTCCGGATTCTGCTGGTGCCGTTCGCCGGCCACGTGCCGGACTTCCTCTTCCATGACGCCCATCATCAGGAGGAGTCCAGCTTCCCGCATCAGGTTGCCGACGCCTTCCTGAAGCATGCCGACGATCCCGGCCAGGGGCAGGACCATTTGGATGTTGGGATTGACCTCCGTGGCGAACTGGCGGAACTGCTGCACGGCGCGTTGCTTGTCGATCTGGTATCGTTTCTGCATAGCGACTCTCCTTTTCTTTGCCAAGAAATTTCCCTGAGGCTATCACGCCTCGGGGAATGGAGAGTCGCTACTTTCTACGAACTACTGGGCATCCTCCGGTCCGCGCGACTCGCGAATCAGATGGCCATACTATGGACTTGTCCCCTGAATTGAGACAAACGGTTAAGACTCAGTTTTCATCGAATGGAGAATTGAGTCATGGAATTGTCTCGACGAAAGTTCACGAAGGAGTTTAAGGAAGAGGCCGTTCGGCGGCTGGAACTGGGCGCTTCGATAGCCGAGGTCGCCCGCGCCTGCGAACTGACCCCCAACGTGCTGCACCGCTGGCGGCGCGACCTGCGGGACTACGGCGCCTCGCCGAACTGGAGCGCAAAGTCGGGCGCCAGGCGCTGGAGATCGATTTTTTGCGGAGATGCTTGCAGCATGTCGAGGAGCAGCGGAAGCTGCAGGCGTTGGCTACGCACGGCTCGTCTACCCATACCTCCAGAAAGAAATGAGGTTAGCGACGCCGATTCCGCTGCAACGGCTATGCCGGTTGGCCCGCGTTAGTCGGGCCGGATTCTACCGCTGGCAGGAGCCGCCGCCGCCAGGCGGAGATTGCG
>CAYSBM010000695.1:0-1741 GCA_964429095.1 uncultured Solibacteraceae bacterium
GGCGGTGCCCTGCTACAGCCTGATCACGAAGATCGGCCTCGAAAAGACCAAGAACCCGCAGGGCATCGTGTACTCGCGGGCGACGTTCACGTCGGGAGGACGCCTCTCGGCGGAACAGGCGGCGCGCATCAAAGAGTACGCCGCGATGCTCAAGCCGCTCCTCGAATCGGCGCCCTCGGCCCCGACCGCGCGCGACGTCCAGGCAACCGAAGCCGAAGGTGAAGTGATCTGAGGACCTCAGCCCGCCGATGCAAGCCGATCCACAGGCTATTAGCGCCTACTTTGAACGGGTCCACGGGAGCGAGCCACAGGGGTGGCTCATCCTGTGGACCCGCCAGGACAAAGCCACGCGCGCCTTCGACCTGCGGCAAGAAGTGGCCTTGGACGAGGCAGTCAAGTACGCGGCCCGCCGGGCCGCCGCTTCGGATGTCTACGCCGCGGTTGGGCTCCAGGCCGAGGCGCCGCCGCGTGGCAGCCGGGGCAAAGAAGGCGGGGTGGTGGCGCTGCCAGGCCTCTGGGCCGACATCGACATCGGCGGAACAGCGCATAAGGCGAAGGATCTTCCCGGCAGTGAAGAAGAGGCGCTGTCTCTGGTAGATGCCGTCGGACTCCCTCCGTCGGTAGTCGTGCGCAGTGGCTTCGGGCTCCAGGTGTACTGGCTCTTCCGGGAGCCGTTCGTCATCGAGACGGAAGCCGAACGGCAGGATTTGAAATCACTGTCGCGGCGCTTCCAGCAGATGCTTCGCTTGCAAGCCCGGGTGCGGGGCTGGACCATCGACCCGACCGCCGATCTCTGCCGCGTGCTGCGTGTGCCAGGAACCTTCAACCGCAAGATCCCCGACGATGTGCGCCCGGTGACCGCCGAATACTTCGACCGGGCCTACTCGATCGACGACATCGCCGAGATCCTCTGCGGGCTCGATGATCCGGGCGAGCCCGCGCCCAGCCAGCCACCGCCAGACCTGCCGCCGGCGAAGCTCCCTCCCATTCTCGAAGGATGCGCCTGGATGCGCCACTGCCGCGACGACGCGGCGGCACTGCCCGAGCCCGAGTGGTACCGGATGCTGACTGTTGTCGCGCGATGCGAGGACGCTGAGCGCTGGGCGCATGAGCTGAGCCAAGCGCACCCGAAATATTCGCGGCGCGAGACCCAGCGCAAGCTGAAACAGGCATCCGGCGAGCAGGTGGCGCCCGTCACCTGCGCCTACGTCGAAGCCGATCTCGGCGGCGCGCGGTTCTGCGACGCGTGCCTGTTCCGCGGCAACGTGAACTCGCCCATCGCAATCGGACGGCTGGAGGTGGGCGGCGAAGCCGGCGAGTCCGGGCCGCCCGAAGATGTGGAACCAGAGGACGGAGACGAATCCGATCCGCCGGCCCCGGCGGTCACCGCCGCCGCCTCCCAGATTGAGCACTTCACGGACCTCGGCAATGCCAAGCGCTTTGCCGCCCGCTACCGCGACCGGCTCCTGTACTGCGAAAAGTGGACCCGCTGGTTCGAATGGGACAACAGGCGCTGGCGCGACGATGAGACGCTCGAGGTCTACCGCCTGGCCGGCCTCCTGATCCGGAGCCTGTACCCGCTCGCCAAGCGAATCCGCGATGACGAAGAGCGGCAGGCTTTCCTCAAGCACTTGGCGCGTTCCGAATCCTTCCGCGCGCAAACGGCTCTGATCAACCTGGCCAAAGCGTGAGCGCTACGTGAACCACAGGTAGTGGCACGCGGCGATATAGCGGCGGCGCC
>CAYSBM010000696.1:0-1740 GCA_964429095.1 uncultured Solibacteraceae bacterium
TTTACCGCCGGAAATTCAACCGTCTGCATCTGCACCAGGCCGCCGGAGAACTCACCCGGCAAATCCGGGCTGTAGCTCTTGAGAACGCGCATGTTTTCCACCAGCGAAGCAGGAAACAAGTCCAGCGGCACGACGCGGCGTTCGGGTTCAGTCGTGGGGATAATGGCGTTATTCAACATGGTGGCGGAATAACGCTCGCCCAATCCGCGCACCAACACATACCCGTTATCGACCACGGAAACGCCGGTGACCTTTTCCAGCACTCCAGAGGCGTCGCTGGCTACACTGGCCTGGATTTCTTCTCTTGACAGACTGTCGGTGACCACCGCTGATAGCTTGCGGTCCGCCAGCATGGCTGCCGCGGTGGCCGCCGCCACACCAACACTCTCCACCACATCGACCTTGGTGACATTGGCGGTGTTGGCCATTACGGTGCTCGCCTCAATACTGGACCCCGCCGTCACTGTCACCCCTTCCAGCAATGCCTCGTGATAGCTCGCCACGTTGAACCGCAGGCTATAGGTGCCGGCAGGAAGCTCAAGCCGGTACCTGCCGTCGCCATCGGTAAACGTGGCTACGCCGGCCAACTCCACCACGGAGACCTTTACCCCAGGGATGGGACGGCTGATGGTGGAATCAAACACAATTCCAGCAACCGTACCGCTTCCGCTGTTGTGCGGCCAAACCGCCAGGGCGTGGCCCAGCACAAGCGCCACCACACGCAAATTTCTCATCAAAGAATTTCCTTCCCCTACTGAATCCAAACCGAGACGGGATTGCTGGCGATCCCGTTCACAGTAATGAAGACGGGCACTTGCCCGGTGATAAAGCGATGATCGGGAACCTGGACGTTCACCTGGCAGATGCCCGGAAATAGCGTATGCGCACCGGCATAATGCACCACGGCCTCGGCGACGGACACATAGGCCTGCACTTTGGCCACTGCGGGAGCGGGTGCAGAAGGCGGGATCCCGTCTTGGACCGGGGGCTCGGTCGCCCCGCAACCGGTGGCGTAAATCTGAATAATTTCACCCCGGCGCGCCCGGTTCTGTTCACCATTAATGCTGTAGTCCTGATTTTGAATAATGCCCTGCCGCGTGGCGCTGTTGTCGCTGGATGCCAGGCCCGGGCCGAAGTCGTAGACGTTCACGCTGCCTTTGGCGACCACCGTGCCGCCTGACAACACCTCCACGGTGTGCTTTCCCGGGGCTGTAGCCACCGGTACTACGAAGTTGATCTGCGACTTGGAAACGAAGTACAGCGGCGCCTCCAACCCGCCGATCCGCAACTTTACGCCCGCCAGTTCCTTCGGCATGGGATTTAAGGACTCAAGCGCTTTGACCGGGACGTTGCCGAAATCTCCGTACGCGCTGGCAATCGAGCCGGGCGCTACCGGAAAGGTCGCCGTGTAGCCGGCGTAATTGATGACCGTAACGAGGTTTGGCGTTTGTCCCCAGCCCGGCAAACACGCCAGGGCAACACTGAGCACGATTGACGAGAGAGCAACGCTACGCATATTGACTCCTTGCGACATGAACATAAACAACCACAGGATAACGGCGGAGATTTACGGGAGAGTGAATTCCGTATAGCGAAGCAATAAGACAAAATGCCGCGCGCGAACGCTTACCAGCTTTTCATTCAAATGTAATAGTTATGTAACACCCAGCTCCTAGACTTGTTACGTATGCGTCACTTGTCTTTCATAAACCGCTTCTTAACAATCATTGGCTTCACCTT
>CAYSBM010000697.1:0-1738 GCA_964429095.1 uncultured Solibacteraceae bacterium
TGGATTGGTGCTGCCATGGACAATCCGTCGGCTTGGCGTTTGCACCCAATGGGTGCAAACGTGCTGGCGATTCTGGCATGGGTCTGAAAGCGAAGCGATCCCGGGCCGAAGGTGAATTTCTGTTTGAGATCGATCCGGAGCCGTTGGAGGAGTGTGTGACGGCTTTGGGGGGACTGCCGTTGTTCCTGCGGGCCGTGCGGAGCTTGGATGTGCCGGGCAGCGTGAAGCGGCATCTGCGGCTGAAGCAGCGAGAACGAGGTCTGGACGAAGCGGCTTACGTTGAAAGCTTTCTGACGTTGAATGCCGTGGGCGGCGATTGTCTGCAGGACTTCGACCAATTGCGGGAAGCGCCCGACGTGACGCAGATGGCGGGCTACCAGATGCCGGGTGCGGAGGGGGCGCGGAAGTTTCTGTACCGCTTTCACGAGGACGGCCTGATCGAGCAGGCGCAGCGGGAACTGGCGGTGGACCAGGTGAGTTATATCCCGGAGGAGAGTGCGCCGCTGCGTGCTTTGGCGCAGGTCAATCAAGACGTGGTGAGGGAGTTGGGCCGGCGCTGTGCGGAGCAGAAGATCGCCACCGTGGATCTGGACTCGACGATCATCGAGAGTTGGAAGAAGGAGGCCAAGCCGACCTACGCGGGAATCAGCGGCTACCAGCCGATGCTGGCGTTGTGGGCGGAGCTGAACGTGGTGCTGGCCGATGAGTTCCGGGACGGCAACGTGCCGGCGCAGCAGCAGCCGTTGCGGGTGGTGCAGCGTGCCTTCGCCGCGCTGCCGGAGACGGTGGGCGAGTATTACTTCCGCGGCGACTCGGCGTGTGAAGAGGAGGCTCTGCTGAGCTGGTTGCGGAATCCGGAGCGGCCGGACGGACCGCGGGGCTTCCTCGGTTTTGCGGTGAGCGCGCGGATGAATCCGGCGCTGCGGGAAGAGATCCTGGCCACGCCGGCAGAGCGCTGGCAGCCCTATAGCGAAGACGGCGAGGCGATCAAGGAGTGCGCGCAGGTGGATTACTTTCCCAAGGAGACGGCCCAGAACCACTACCGGGAACCACTGCGCTGCATCGCCATCCGAATCCGCAAGAAGCAAGGGGAGTTGTTTGCCGGCGGGGAGGCGGTGAAGTACTTCGCGGTGCGGACCAATCTCTGGGACTGGAAGCCGAAGCGGCTGCTGGAGTGGCATCGCGAGAAGGCCGGTTCGATCGAGGCGGCGCATGCGGTGATCAAGAATGAACTCGCCGGCGGGGTGCTGCCTTGCGCGCGCTTCGGGGCCAATGCCGCCTGGTTGCGCTTCGCCGTGCTGACCTTCAACATGCTGACGGCGATGAAGCGCCTGGCGCTGCCTGCGGAACTGCTCACGGCGCGGCCCAAGCGGCTGCGGTTTCTGATTTTCCAGACGCCGGGCAAGTTGGTGCGGCATGCCCGGCAGGTCGTGCTTCGCCTGACCCGCAGTCTGAACCGATTCAGCCACTGGCACGGCGCGCTGCGTCTGCTGCCGTTGCCTACTTGAGGTCGCGCGGCTCATCCGCTTGCCTACATGTGAAGTTGCGAAATCGGCGCTGGCGGGCTCGCGCTTGAAGTGTGCTGGCTCAAGCCATTGACTGCGCAAAAACGCGCCAAATCGCGTCTTTCGGCGCCCGTCCAGCAGCCCCAGCCGGCTCCAAGAGGTCGCGGTCGGTCCTCCCCGGCCGTTCCTTTCACGCAGGGTGGCCTTCGCCGCTGCTTATGGACGGATTACGG
>CAYSBM010000698.1:0-1735 GCA_964429095.1 uncultured Solibacteraceae bacterium
TGTACACGCCGTCCTGGCCTTCGAGATACGCGTACTCGATCGTGTCGATCTGGTCGGGCGAGGCGAACAGATACCAGGCCGTCGCGCTCGCGGCATCGAGGCGCGGTTCGGCGATCGGCGTCAGCGCGCGGATGTACTCCGGCACCACGTTGGCCGACTGCGCCGGCGCCAGATTCGACGCCACCAACTGGAACGCGGTGAGCTGCAAAACGACCGGCACGGCGAGATACCGCGCCTGCACGTTCAGCGTCGTGATGCCGTCGAGGCCTTTCTGCTTGGCCATCGCCGCCATGCCCGAGCCGAGTCCGGCCAGCGCCAGCGCGCTCCCCGCGCCCGAGTTCAGGTTCGAGTGGTTGGCATGGAACAGCGCCACGCCGTCGCCCATCGCAGGGTTCGAGGTGATGATGCCCCAGACCGTGTCGCTTTCAAGCGTCGCCGCCGCCACGCCGAAGCCGGCCGGGATGCGGGTGAACGCGCCGAGGTCGTCGTTGATGATCACCTGCCGGGTGATCGAGACGATCCGGCCGTAGGTGGCGAGCTTGTACGTCTCCTTCGATTCGCCGATCGAGCCATGGGTGAACTCGCCCTTCTCGTTCACCTTCTGGAGGCTCGGCGCCTCGCCCAACTGCACGGCGTTGATGTTTTTGAAATCGACCGCCGAGCGCCGGCGCGAGAACGGTAGGAACGTGCGGGGGTAGGCGTCGTACGCCTGCCGCAGGGTCTTGTTGGCCACGTCGGCGAGGATCGAGGGGAAGTCCGAGGTCGAAAGCGCGAGCTTGGCGATCTCGTGGCGCGGCATGCGGCGCGTGCGCGTGCCGGAGGCCTCGAGACACTCCCGCGCCAGATCAAGCAGCGTCTGTCCGGCCCAGTCGCGGCCGAGGTCATCCTTCAAGGGGAAGACTCCCGGGTCGTACCGGTGCAGCAGCGCTGCCGTAATCCCGGCCCGGCGCGTTTCGGCTTCGTCGCGTGTGACCACGCCGGCCGCGCTGCGGATCGGCGCCGCTTCGCTCCGTTTGGCGAGTTCGTCGAGCGCCACCTTGCGGAAGTCCTCGACCGAGGTGCCCGCTTCGACGTGTTGCGCAACAAGCCGCTCGTCGAGGCCGGCCGCCCGGCCAACTTTCTCGATCTCCTGGATGCGCGTGCGTTCGGCCAGCCTCGCGGCCTCCCGCTCGGCATCCAGGTTGATTTCGACACGGGCTTGGCCGCCCGCGTCAACGATGGTTTCTTCCATCTTCTGCTCCTGTGGGCCAGTTGCCCGTTCGAACTTGAATCCCGCGCCCGGGTCGGCGCCGATGGGCACGAGCGACACTTCCTCGGGTTCCCAATCGGTCACCAGAACCTGGCGCATCGCCGCGCCCTGCGGCGTTACGTCTTCGACAGCATGAATGGCCACTCCCATCGAGGCGTTGCGCAGGATGCCGTCCTCGACGTCGTGCCAGATCGGATCGACGTCGGCGCGCTTCGAGAACCGGACCGTGGCCTTGCCCTGGCCGTTCTCAATCCAGGCCCTGGCGATGACGCCGATCACATCGTCGACGGTGAAGTCGCGATGCGAGTTCAGCAGCGGCGCCGAGCCACTGCTCAAGCGGCCCATGCGGATCGCGCCAGGCTCCATCGAGAAGCGCATCTCGAATGGACCGCGCGCGTCGTAGCGGCGGACGGATGCGCCCGTGTACCAGGTCAGCGTCGCCGTGCGCTCGCCACGGTTGGCCGGAGCCAGCGCCTCAAACTGGGC
>CAYSBM010000699.1:0-1728 GCA_964429095.1 uncultured Solibacteraceae bacterium
GCTACTGGCGTTAGTGGCTGGTCTGTTGCTGAAGCGACGCAGGCGCGCTCGCTGGCTCTGGACGCTGCCGGCAACCTCATCGTGGGGACTGAACCCGGAGGCCTGATCCTGCGCATCACGCCCGCTGGGGAGGGGTTTGTGCTCTATCAGGCCGCCAAGCGCGAAGTGACCGCCGTCGCAGCCGGGCCGGACGGCGCCGTTTACGCCGCCGCGGCTGGCTCGCGGCCGGCTGCCCCGGCGCCTCCGCTGCTCCCGCCCGCTCCGGGGCAGCCGCCGGTGACGGTGCCTGCCGCACAGGCGGCGCGCCCACAAGCCGCGCCTCCCCCAGCCGCGGCGCCCAGCGCCCCAGCTCTCACCGGTGGGTCGGAAGTTTACTGTATCGACAGCAGCGGCTTCCCCCGCAAGCTTTGGAGCCATCCGCAAGAAATCGTATACGCACTGGTCATTGACCGCCAGGGCCGCCCCATCGCCGGCACAGGCAACAAAGGCAACATTTACCGTCTGGATTCCGAACTGCGATCCACCCTGCTGCTCAGCACCACGCCGACGCAGATCACCGGGCTAGCCACCGGTCCTGAGGGCCAGTTGTACGCCGTTTCCGGCAACGTGGGCAAACTGTTCGTAATCGGCCCGGATCTGGAAAAGGAAGGCGTGATCGAAAGTGACGTATTCGATGCGAAACTACACTCAAAGTGGGGACGCATCGAGTGCAAAGCCGCTTTGAACGGGGGCCGCATTACTATCGCTACACGCAGCGGCAATCTGGACCGCCCGCAAAAGAACTGGAGTGCGTGGTCCGGCAACATCGCGGCGAAAGAGGGCGGGCGCATCGCTTCGCCGCCTGCCCGCTTCCTCCAATGGCGCGCCGCCTTGGAGCAGGCCCCAGGCGGGAGGTCTCCCGTTCTGGAATCCGTCGCGGCGGCCTACCTGCCCGGCAACGTCGCGCCTGTGGTCGAAGAAATTGAAATCACACCGGCCAACTACAAGTTCCCGCCGCAGAGCCTTACACTCACCGCGTCACAATCCATTACGCTGCCGCCGCTGCCGCGCCGCAACCGCCCCACAGCACCACAACTAAGCCTGAGTTCGGGTGCAGCTTCCACCACCATGAACTACGCCAAGGGGTTCATCGGCGCGCGCTGGGCAGCCCGCGACGAGAACGGCGACGAACTGGTTTCGAAACTGGAGATCCGCGGCGCGGCGGAAACGGAGTGGAAACTCTTGAAAGATAAGATCGCCGACAGGCAATTCTCCTGGGATTCCACCGCGCTGCCTGACGGCGAGTACCGCCTGCGCGTCACGATTTCAGATTCACCCGACAACCCGCCGGATAAGGCGCTCAGCGCGCAGCTTGAAAGCGGCAGCTTTTTGATCGACAACACGCCGCCCGTAATTTCGGCTTTGACTGCGAGCATGGTCTCCGGATCACTCCTGGTGAAATGGACGGCCCGCGACGCCCTGAGCGTAATCGGCCGCGCCGAGTATGCGCTGGATGGCGGTGAGTGGGTAACGGTGGAACCTGTCACGGGCTTGATGGACTCCCGCGAGTTGAGTTTCGCTGTCCGCATCGAGGCCATCAAGCCAGGTGAACACACCGTCGCCGTCCGTGTTACCGACGAGTTCGATAACCAGATCGTAGCCAAGGCGGGCGTCAGGCCCTGATGGTGCACCCGCGCCCGCGCTAGCGCCGGCCCCGCGGAAACGTCCTATTGCCCTATTGTCTACGCC
>CAYSBM010000700.1:0-1726 GCA_964429095.1 uncultured Solibacteraceae bacterium
ATTTCTGCTTTCCAAAGGCTATGAAGTCCACGGCATCGTGCGGCGCGTGGCTTTGGAGGATCCGGAGAACCGCCTCACGCGCATCGCCGCCATCCGGGACCAGATCTTTCTCCACGCCGCCTCCATGGAGAGTTACGCCAGCATTCACCAGGTGGTCGGGAAAGTGAAGCCGGAGGAATGCTATCACCTGGCGGCGCAGAGCTTTGTGAGTTACTCATTCGATGATGAGTTCTCTACCATCAACGCCAATATCAACGGTACCCACTATCTACTGGCCGCCGTTAAGAATATAGTCCCGGAATGCCGCTTCTATTTCGCCGGCTCCAGCGAGATGTTCGGCAAAGTTGCGGAGGTGCCTCAGCGCGAGTCCACGCCATTTCACCCGCGTTCAACCTACGGCATCAGCAAGGTGGCCGGCTTCGATCTTACCCGCAACTACCGCGAAGCCTACCAGCTTCACGCAAGCAGCGGCATTCTGTTCAACCACGAGTCGCCTCGCCGTGGACACGAATTTGTTACCCGCCGCATCAGTTCAGGCGTGGCGCGCATCCGCGCCGGACGCGCCAAACAGCTCCGGCTGCGGAATCTGGAAGCCAAGCGCGATTGGGGCCACGCCCGCGAATATGTGCAGGCCATGTGGCTTAAGCTCCAGCAGCCCGAGCCGGATGACTATGTGGTCGCCACCGGCGAGACCCACTCGGTGCGCGAATTCGCCGAACTGGCCTTCGGCCTGGCAGGCATGGACTACAAAGAGCATGTGGTCATCGATCCGGAGCTTTACCGCCCTGCCGAAGTGAACCTCCTGCTGGGTGATGCTTCCAAGGCCCACCGGAAATTGGGGTGGACTCACCAGATCAGCTTCGAGCAACTGGTGCGAGAAATGGTGGAAAACGACTGCCGTCTTTTGGGCGTGGATCTCTAGCCGCGCCTTCCGGATTATTTTGCCGGCCGGTGCGCGCCGCTCGTGATAGAATGAGAAAGATTCCGGCGGCGCCGCTCTTCTAGTGAAGGCTGGGTGATCCGTTTAAAATGAGTCGCAATTACGGTTTTCTGCTCACCAACCTGGTTCTGAAGGATTTCAAGGTGCGTTACCGGAATATGTCGCTGGGCATTTTTTGGTCCCTGCTCAACCCACTGGTTATGATGAGCGTGTTGACGTTTGTCTTCACGCGCATTTTCCCCAATTACACCATTCGTGAATTCGCCGTTTTCGTGCTTTGCGGGCTGGTGCCGTTCAACTTTTTCAGTATTGCTTGGGCCAGCGGGACGACGTCGGTGATCGATAACAGCCCGCTCATCAAGCGCGTGCGGTGCCCGCGGGAAGTGATCCCCATTGCTTCGGTGCTGGCCAACTGCCTGCATTTTGTGATCCAGATCGCGCTGCTGGCCGTCATTGGCGTCACGCTGGGTAACCCCATCAACCGGCATTGGGTGTGGTTGCCGCTGGTATTTCTGATGGAAGTGGCTTTTGTTTGCGGGTTGGCTCTCATGACCTCCGCTCTGGATGTTTACTTCCGCGATGTGCGCTACGTGGTCGAAAGCCTGAACATTGTCCTGTTTTGGCTGGTCCCCATCTGGTACGCTTTGGACCGCGTGCCCCAGGCGTACCATTTTATTTATCAATTGAATCCAGTCACAGCAGTAATTCTGGCCTGCCGAAAGATCCTGATCGAAGGGGTTGCGCCGCCCACCACGCTGCTGATCAAGCTCCCGTTGGTCAGCTTGC
>CAYSBM010000701.1:0-1722 GCA_964429095.1 uncultured Solibacteraceae bacterium
GCGGAGTGAAGTTCCGTGCGTTCGACTCCGAAGATCTTGCGAGCAAGATGACGGAACTGGCCTGTCCCGAGCTGCGATTGCGGGTGAGCGCGGCGGGGCGCGCCCGAGCGGACCGGCTGTTCTGCCTGGAGCGGATGGTCCGGGAGCACAAAGAACTTTTCAGGGAGGCCGCCAGAGGCAATGGCAGAGTGGAACAGGGCGTCATCTAAAGCAGGCCTGTCCGGCGCACGGCGGAGAGTCCCGGGCCGGCGCGAGCAAAAAGTGCTGATCTGGGCACTCGCTGTACTGGTGGCGATTCTGGGAGATGGCGCAGCCAGGAAGTGGTGGCTACCTCCCGAAATGCATGCCATCCCGTATTTGGCCAAGGATGTTCTGGCGGCCGCATTCCTGGCGCTTTACCGCGAGCCGAAGGAAGCGCACCGGGTGAAACAATTGACCACTTATGTGGCCGGGATCGCCCTGTGCCTTGCGCCGGCTTTACTGGCCGGCTTGAGCAAGGTCCCCGCGGGGGCCGTGGTGGTATTCAAGAATGCGGTGCTGTGGCCGCTGTTTGCAATTCGAATGGGTTCGTATCTCACAGAGGGCATGATCGACCGGTTGCGTGGGGTCTTGCTGGCATGCAGCATAGGCATGGCGGTCCTCGGCACAGTTCAACACCTGGCCAGCCCCACATCCGTTTTGAACCGTTACGCCTGGGACGGGGGCGGGGCGGTCAAGATGCCGATCGCGGTCGCCGGCGGCTATGTCCGCGCAACCGGGACATTCTCTTATATCGCGGGATTGACAGCGTTTTCGATGATCATGTTCTGCCTGTTTCTGGGTAGGAGCCTCTCGGCGAGGCGCGGCAGAGCGCGCTGGCTGGCGATTGTGGGGCTGGGCAGCGCGGTCGTTTGCGGCTCGGTTACCGGGAGCCGGGCAGTGCTGGTTTTCGTGGCAGTGGTAACCGCGGGAACGCTGGTTTTCATCCCCAAGAGGAACATGGCTCGTCTGACCTATGGGCTGATAGGGGCGGGCGCTGTTCTGGGCTTGATAATGGCCTCTCCGGTTTCCGAGGGGATTCTCTCGAGGTGGTGTTCCACATCGGCACAAGAGGCTGAGGGCCGCATCACGGGAAGCGCTACCGGGCAACCCATCCTGGAGACGCTGGGCGCTAATCCGGTGGGATGGGGGCTGGGTTTATATACCGGCGTTTCAGCCTACAGCGGATCCGAAGCTGCCGCGGAGCTGCCCTACAACGAAAGTATATGGAACAGGGTAGCGGCGGAAGCAGGCTTGGCCGGGCTGTTGGCGTTGCTTTTGGGCGCGGGACTGATCGTACAAACGGGCCGCTGGACGCTGGCCGTCGCGGATCCGGCACGCAAGACCAGGCTATTGCCCCTGGCTATTGGGGCGCTCATTCAAGTTGCAATAGGGCTATGGTATGACCATACCAGTACTGGCTTGTGGTGGTGGGCGATCAGTATCTGGTGGGGAGATGGGGTGGTAGAGAGGCAGAGGGTGAGGATTGTTCTGGGACCCGAGCAGCGAGTCATTGTTCCAGCGAGGTTGAGAGCATGAAAGTCCGCCTGTGCCATCCATTTGGGAATCCGAACAGCTACAACGCTGCGGTGAGCCTGCTGGAAGGGGATCGCCTTGCGCGCTTCCACACCTCGATTTATAAGCTCCCTTGGTCCCGCAAACGGCAGCATCCGGATCTGGCCGGCCGCTATGTGACCAGTCACC
>CAYSBM010000702.1:0-1719 GCA_964429095.1 uncultured Solibacteraceae bacterium
AGGCATCGCGCAACTGCTCGAAGGTGATCCCGCCGGTAACGGTAATGGATTTTGTCGTAGGCCCCATGGACCCGGCGACGAAGCGGGGGCGGGACGCCGTGGAAAACTCCTGGGCCGCCTGGCGGGCCAGACGGGCCGCCCTACGGTTGAGTTCCGGCGCAGAGGCATCCAAGCCGTATTCGGCCAGAACGACCGGCGTTCCGCCGAAGGTGTCGGTCTCAATGATGTCGGCGCCGGCCTCAAGATACGCCCGGTGGATATCCAGGATCACATCCGGACGGGTCCGCACCAGAATCTCGTTGCACCCTTCCAGTTCAGGCCCACCGAAATCGGCTGAGGTGAGAGCCCGTTGCTGGAGCATGGTTCCCATGGCGCCATCTAGCACCAGGACACGCTCCACCAGAGCGTCAAAAAGACACAACTGCCTTTGATTGTATGGCTTCACGAATAGACGTTACCGACTATTCTACGACGGCGCCCGGACCCGGGACGGCGGCCTCCGTCTGAGGCTGCTCGAAGCTGTAGCCGAATCCCCGCACCGAACGGATAAGGCCCGGACAGGTGGGATCGCATTCCAATTTTTGCCGCAAGCGCAAGATATAAACATCCACGGTCCGGTCGGTGACGGCGCGGTCGTGTCCCCAAACGGCGTCAAGCAGTTGATGGCGGCTGAAGACCACACCGGGGTGAGACATGAGATACTCCAATAGCCGGAATTCAGTCGCTGTGAGCGAGAGTTCCCGGCCGCTCAACCACACGCGGCAACTGGTGCGGTCCAGTTCCAGATTTCCGGCCTTCAACTGGCTGGCTGGAGCAGTGCGCTCACGGAGCTGGATCTTGACGCGAGCCACCAACTCGCGGACAAAGAAGGGCTTGACGATATAGTCGTTGGCGCCCAGTTCCAGGCCCACAATGCGGTCGGTTTCTGAAGCTCGAGCGGTAAGAAAGATGATCGGCACGTGCGCCAGCTCGGGCGACCCCCGCAAACCTTTGCAAATCTCCAGCCCGTCAGAGTCCGGCAACATGATGTCCAGGATGATCAGGTCCGGGCGTTCGCGGCGGCAAAATTCAATGGCCCCATGACCGGTTTGCATGCCCTTCAACGAAAAGCCTTCCTTTTCCAGGTTGTACTTGAGCAGCGCAAACAAGTCACTGTCATCCTCGATCAATACGACTTTTTTCATCGTGTGACTATCCAATACAATAGCGCGGCGGTCGTTACAAAGACATTACAGAACGGTTAATTGACCTTGAAGGGACGGCGATTCAGCCAAACCCAGATCCTGCACCGGCAAGGTGAAAGAGAAAGTGGAACCCCGGCCCACTTGGCTTTCCACCGCCACCTCGCCCCCCTGGGCGAGCGTCAAATGTTTGACGATGGCGAGCCCCAACCCGGTGCCCCCCAACTCCCTGGAACGCGCCTTGTCGACACGGTAGAAGCGCTCAAACAAACGGGGCAACTCGCGCGCCGGGACGCCTATGCCGGTATCTTGCACCAAAAAGCGAACATGTGCGAACTCCGTGATGGCGCGCACGCTGACCCTTCCGCCCTCGGGAGTATACTTGATGGCGTTATCGAGCAGATTCGCCAGAATCTGGTGCGTGGCCTCGGCATCGCAGAAAACCTCGGTGGATGCGGGCGGTGGTACCAAAACGAGCTGGATTCGTTAATTCTCCGCCGCACGACGCATGGAGTCGACGGCTGCTTCCAGCACTCGC
>CAYSBM010000703.1:0-1717 GCA_964429095.1 uncultured Solibacteraceae bacterium
CAGTGGGGCGGTGTTCCCCATGGCCGGCGATTGGGGCTACACGGCGGCTTACCTGCTGGGGGGAGAAGCCGCGGCTCGCCTGTTTAACTTCGGAATGCTGCTTGCAACTGCGGGAGTGGTTTTCAAGTTTGCGCGAAGAATGCTGGAGACGGCCCCGGCGCTGCTAGTGACAGCCTTGTTCGCATCCAGTCCGATGGCGCAACTGGTAACCGGCTCCCTGTTTGTCGAAAACTTCTGGGCGGCCATGCTGGCCGGCGCGGCTGAGGCCCTCGTCCGCTACACGGAAGACGGCCGGAAACGACACGCCCTGGCTGCCGCCGCGTTGCTTGGCACGGCTCTGGCGGCTAAATTCGGAACGCTTGCCTACCTGCCGCCCATGCTCCTCCTGCTGCTGTTGGAGATGCGGCGGCGCACTCTGGCTCTGGCGCCTGTGTGCGCCGCTGTGTTGCTGATCACCGGCTTGCCTCCTTATCTGAAGGCCTGGGTGCAGACAGGCAATCCTGTTTTCCCATTCCTCAACCACATTTTCCGGTCTCCGTATTTCGATTCCGCGGCGCCCTTTGTGGACACACGCTTTCCCCCACCCGCGCCCGCGCGAGCGCTGTACGATCTCACGTTCAAGACCGGGCGCCATTTCGAGGGTCAAAACGGCGGCTGGACGTTTTCTTGTTTCCTGTTCGCGCCCCTGGGAGTGTTGCTGCTGCGGCCGGGCCGCTCCAGCGCGGGCTGGATCGTCTTGGCCATAGCCCTGCCGGCGTCGGTTCTTACGCTGGCCTCCCACGGCAACGTTCGCTACCTGTATCCAACGCTGCCTCTATGCGCGGCGGTTGCCGCCGGTTGCCTGCGGGAATTGCACAACCGCTGCACATCCTGCTATCGCGCCAGCCTGGCGGCGGCCGCAGCAGTTCTGGTCCTGCAAGTATATTTTCTTCCTGCCTCAGGCGGCTATCACAAGCAGTTTTTCGTGTTTGGCAAGTCTCATGTGGAAGCTTATCTGGCTGCCTGTGCGCCTGGCAGAGAGATTGTGGCCTGGCTCAACCGCACCCATCCCGGTGAACCGGTAGCGTTCATTGAGACGAATCAGATCGCCGGTTTGAAAGGGCGAGCACTTACAGCGAGCTGGCACCACTACCCTTTTTACAGCCGGTTGCTGGAGGCCGGTAGTCCCCTAAGATGTCTTGAAGTCATCCAAAGTCAGCGGATCCGCCTGATGGTGGCGCCAGCGGACCTCAACCAAGTCATCCGGGTGCCTTTACGCCGCATGCTCGCCCGCCTCACCGATCCGTTGTACGAGTATGCAGGATGGCAGGTGCGAACGCTCCAGAACCCGATGCCGCAGGCGCCTCCGCATTCGATTCTCTATGGGGGGATATATGACGACTTGGATTGGCAGATCGATTTCTTGGGCCGCTGGGACAGCGGCCGGTTCCTAGCAGCGGCAGGCGGCTCCATTACCTATTCAAACCATCCAGGAGACTTGTTCCGCGCCATCTTCGAGGGATCCGGGATCACTTGGGTTTACACCAAAGCATTTAACCGCGGGCTGGCGGAGGTGCGCGTCGACGGACGCGTTGTAGACCGCGTTGATCTGTACTCCAAAGAAACGCTGTGGCGAAGCCGCTCCCGGTTCGAAGGTTTCCGCGCCGGCCGTCATGTTCTCGAGGTGAGTGTTTTGGGAGCCCGCAATCGGGCCGCGACGGCCTGCTGCAGCGCCCTG
>CAYSBM010000704.1:0-1709 GCA_964429095.1 uncultured Solibacteraceae bacterium
CTGGTCATCGCCCACAAGCGGCAATGGGCTGGCGCTTCGTCGACGAGTTCTGCTGGCGCAAGACCGACAACGGCGTGCCGGGCGGATGGAGCAACAGGTTTAAGAACGCCTTCGAGTTGATTTTCCACTTCAGCCGCAATCGCCAGATCAAGTTCCGGCCGAAGGCGGTCGGGCATGTCTCCGACGACTGCTTCGATTACTCGCCCGACAACCCGAAGTCGGCTTCCGGAAGCGGGCTGTTGGGGACGGGCGCGCGCGGCAAAGCCGCGGGCAAACCCGGCGCAGCGGACGATGACGGCCGGCACAGAGGCCTCGCGCGGCCGAGCAATGTGATCGAGGTGAAGTCGGAGAGCAGCCAGGGCGCGCACTCGGCGCCGTTTCCGCGGGCGCTGGTCGAGTTCTTCGTCAAGGCCTTCACCGACGCCGGCGACGTCGTGTTCGACCCGTTCATGGGCAGTGGGACGACGATGGCCGCGGCCGCCTTGCTTGGCCGGACCGGCTACGGCTGCGAGATCAGTCCAGCCTACTGCGACGTCATCGTGCGCCGCATCGAGCGAGCCATTTCCCAGGAGAGCGCCAAAGAACACGAGCGCGTTCCCATCCTCGCCGCGACCGGCCAGACGTTCGGGCAGGTGGCGGCGGACCGGGAGATCGATCTGAACGCCGCCGCGGATCTGCGCGGGCGCGACCGGAAATCCATCCGGCGCAAACCGAACGGCATGCCGTGCTACGCGCCGCGCAAGGCCGCCGGCGGAGCAGTTCAAACTATCTGACACCTTTCGAAAGGAGCAATGCTTTATGCCCGAAGTAGCTACGCCCAACCAGGCTGAACGCGAATTCGAGACCGGGACGGACGAGTCGTTCAAGAACACGAACGCCACCGCCGGGGCCGCCCACAGCGAGAACCAGCGCGTGACGTTCGCCAACATCAAGCGGACCTACGACGTCTACCAGGACCTGGACATTCAGGCCGCGCGGCAGGCTCTCACCGAGCAAACGCGGCTGAACCAGATCGCCTCGCAGGCGCTTCAGAACGCGGTCGAGACGGCCAACCTGGTTTCGAAACAGGCGGTGCGCCATGGCGACATCGCCATCGATGCGCAGTGGAATCCCGTGCAGCAGGGCGCCGGAGACACGCTGCTGACCCGCGCGGTCTCGATCGACGACGCCTCGCTCAAGGCGATCGGCGCCGTGGTTGCCGCCGCCGTTGCCGAGGCGCTGTCGAAGAAGGCCTGACATCCCATGAAGACGCTGCTCGCAATCCTCAAATTGCTGCCCGTCGTGCTGGAAGCTGTCCGCGCCGTAGAATCGGCCATCCCGCTGCCCGGGCAGGGGACGAAGAAGCTGGATCTCATTCTGGAGGTTCTGAAGTCCGCCTACGACGCCAGCTCCGATCTGGCCAAGGAGTTCAGTTGGCAGAAGCTGGTCTCCATCGTGGTGCCGATGATCGCCCGGATCGTGGATCTCCACAACGAGCTCGGGCTGTTCACGAAGTCTCCAGAACCCGCCAAACCATGAACGCCTTGCAGGTACGTGCGTGGCCGGTCGAAAAGCTGATCCCGTCCGCCAGGAATGCGCGCACGCACAGCGCGGAACAGGTGGCCCAGATCGCGGCCTCGGTCGCCGGGTTTGGGTTCGTGAATCCTATCCTGATCGGCCCGGCCACCGTGATCATCGCCGGCCACGCACGCCTGCTCGCCGCCCGCAAG
>CAYSBM010000705.1:0-1707 GCA_964429095.1 uncultured Solibacteraceae bacterium
CCGCGACGGCCCGGGATCGCCGCACGGGCAACGTGCGGTAGTGCGAGTCCACGTAATCCCCCAGGTCTTTGACGATGTAGTCCTCAAATTTCGCCGCCGGATCGGCCGCGCTATTCACGTAAAAACTGCGTCCGGCATCCGGCATCACCACGATCACGCCATAGCGCTCTGCATAGGCGGATATGTTTGACCGCAACGCCCACATCATGTGGTTGTCGCCCAGGCCATGCAGCAAATACAGCGATGGATACCGTCGCACGGACTGTTCATAATCGAGCGGCAAGAGGATGTTCAACGTCCGCTCCTGGCCGAGCGCCGCGCTGCGGAACTTCACCGTTTTCACGTTGATAGTCGCAACGCCCGTTTCTGTTTGGGCAAATATCGCCGCCGTCATTGCCAGCCAGCCCAGGGGAATGATCTTTCTCAAGGCCATAAACCTCATATGGTATCGCTTGGCCTTAGCGTGATGGAACCAGTTCCACGTCGTCGATCCAGGCTGTGCCGCGGATCCTATTGTCGAACTTCATGGAGGGTTGCCGCACCACTTGCACATTGACCAGATGTACCCCGGGAGGAATTTGAAAAGCACATGCCACCGTGGTCCACCCGTTGTCGCCTGTCATGCTCTCGGTAATCACTTCCAGGCGGCCGGTTGGGTCGGCGATGCGGAATCTTACTCCTTGGTCCGTTGTAACGCCAACTGTCTTCACGAAAGCCCGGAAATGATGGGGGCCGGGTTCCACGACCGCGGCTTGTGTGACGTGATAGAAAGATACGTTGCTTTGTCCTAGGAAATCCACACGCAGGGACGCTCCTCCGGTGTGGGCGGTCACGGCGTCGCGCTCTGCCTTGGCCCCGTCTGCCTGCGATAACCGCCAGTCCAGCGCCGCGCCCGTAAACTCTTCCTCGAACCCTCCGTTATAGAGGCGGTTCCCCAAAAGATAATCACCCCTCCGATTGCCCAGGTACCCGGCCCAGGTCTCCGCCGCTGCCGCATAATTGCGCCGCCCGAGCATCTGGTCCACGTACTCCGAGGCCAGCTTGTCATCGTTCCATCCGTGCGACGCCAGCCAGTTCCAAATCAGCTTAAGATCGCCGTCCTGCGCGCTACCCAAACGATTGCGGAAATAGGCGGCCGCCGGGCGTTTGAGTGGGGGAATTCCGGAAGCCAGTACGTCTGCCAGAGGGATCCCCATGCGGGTGTAGAGCGCGAACACCGCCGCGTCGTATTCGGTGATCAGCGCCAGAATGCGCCGGCCGCAGGCCATGGCGCCCTCTGGCTCGTCCAAAACAAAATGAAGGTTCGCCGCCCGTATTAGAATCGGTGGCAGGTTCGGCCCTAACTCAACGGCGCGCCGCATGGCCCTTCGTGCCGCGTCCGTGTTCTCCGAGGCCAAGTAGGTTTCGGCGAGGGCCGCCCACCGGTAGGGGGAGGAGGGGTCACGCCGCACGGCCTCCCGGAGCAGGGTCTGAGCCTGGGGCAGCGCTGGAGGTCCGTCCCGCGCCACAATCTCCGCCGCTTCACGCTCTAACATTTGGGAGGAAGCCAGGAAGCGCAGCGGCTGAGGTATTTCGCCTCGGGCATCACCGAACGTGAAGAGAATGCCAGCCACCGAACCGGCCAGCAGAGCCAGCGCAGCCGTCAGCACGAGCAGACGCATTGGAACCTGCACACTCGCTGGCATTGTATGCGAAGGCGGGGCACCG
>CAYSBM010000706.1:0-1164 GCA_964429095.1 uncultured Solibacteraceae bacterium
CCGCCGCCAGAAGCCGCACCGCGCTGGGGCCGGCATCCTTGCCAAGGGGCGCCGGTTCGTCCAAGGTGAGATCGGGGTAATGCGGCTTGTCGAACTTCACGCGGAATTAATAGCCGCCCACCTGCTCGATGCTGATCGCAAAACGGCTTACTACGTCACTCATCCTGCTTCTCCTTGCGCTGCATCGAGTGAAGGCCGGCGCCTCGCCCGGCCTTCACACGCTTGCCTAAGCCAGTGACGGTTCAAGCCCAATAAGCGACGCCGGGCTTTTGTTGAATGACGATGGGCTGCAAGAAACGCACGGCCTTGGTGAAGCCTTCGTCGGCCGACATCAGACTGTCCTCATGTTCGATGGACAGCACATAGTCGTAGTTGTACATGCGCAGCGTGGAGACGAATTCGCGCCACCAAGCCTCGTCGTGCCCGTATCCTACAGTGCGGAAGATCCAGCCGCGGTTGGCCTCGTCGGTGTACACCTTCATATCCAGCACGCCGCACTTGGGCAGATTGTAACTGTAAATCTGCGTGTCCTTGGCGTGCACATGGAAGATAGCGTCGCCGAGCACCCGGATGGCGGCGATGGGATCGATGCCTTGCCAGAACATATGGCTTGGGTCATAATTGGCGCCGATGTTCTTCCCGCAGGCCGTGCGCAGCTTCAACAGCGTTTCAGGGCTGTAGACCACAAAGCCCGGGTGCATTTCCAGCGCGATCTTCACGCCGTGGTCGGCGGCGAACTTGGCCCGCTTGGACCAGTAGGGAATCACCTTCTTTTCCCACTGCCACGCCAGGAGTTCCTGATAGTGCGACGGCCAAGGCGAGACCACCCAGTTCGGGTACTTGGCATGGTCGCTGTCTCCCGGACAGCCAGAAAAATCGATGACCACGGGGACGCCGAGCTTCTCGGCCAGCAGAATAGTCTTGCGGTTGACTTCCTGAGCCGCCTTAGCGATGGCCGGGTTGGGGTGCAGCGGCTCGCCGTGGCAGCTCAGCGCACTGATGGTGATGCCATTGTCGGCTAGTTTCTGCTTGAACTCCTTGAGAGCAGTCTTATTTTCCAGCATCGACAACTTGCAATGCGGGTCGCCAGGATAGTTGCCGGTGCCGAGCTCGACGGTATCGATGCCCATGCTCTTCAGCTTCTCGATGACCTGGTCCAGAGTC
>CAYSBM010000706.1:1174-1707 GCA_964429095.1 uncultured Solibacteraceae bacterium
TAGCGCGGTCAGAACTCCGACTTTCACGTGCGTCTCTCCTTTTGCACAGTAGTTTCAGAAATGCCAGTGATCAGGATATCAGAAGTAAGCCTGTCCCGATTCGTGGTATGAAGGGGGACAGAAACAGTTTCCGCATGCGAGTCCTGGTGCTGGACAATTACGACTCTTTTACCTGGAATCTGGTGCACTCGATCGAGACGCTGGGGGCGCAGTGCCTGGTGCGCCGCTCAGACAGCGCCGGAATCCAGGACGTGGAGCGCCTTCAGCCGGAGCGGATCGTGCTTTCGCCGGGCCCCTTCGGTCCAGACAGGACGGGGATCTGCCCGGACGTGGTGCGCGCTTTTGGAGGCCGCATTCCCATTCTGGGCGTTTGCCTGGGGATGCAGGTGATCGCCGCGGTGGCGGGGGGACGCGGCCGGCCGCGGCGATGAAGCGGTGCTGCGCGAGCTGGTGCTGGCGGTGTATGACATCGAGGCCGACTCAAACCGACTCGCGGCATCGTGCGCGGCCGACGATGCGGCGCGGGCCGCGGC
>CAYSBM010000707.1:0-1296 GCA_964429095.1 uncultured Solibacteraceae bacterium
AATTCCTCGCTGGAATAAAGGATCCAGTCCTCGGCCAGCCGGCTCAGGTGCAGCATGATGAGCGAGACGGCGTTCATGAAATCCAGCATGAAGTCGCGGTCGGAGCTTACGTCCATGCTGTTGCGGGTGATCCCATCAAAGCCCAATTCGCGCGCCAGCGCTTCGCGGTCGAAGGGAAAGCCGCTCCCGGCCAGCGCTCCTGAGCCGAGCGGCATGAGGTTGGTCCGCCGGTAGGCCTCCATCAGCCGCTCGTTGTCCCGCCAGAACATTTCAAAATAGGCCAGGATGTAATGCGGCCAGAGCACCGCCTGGGCGCGCCGCGTGTGCGTGTAGCCTGGTATGATCGCGTCCGGGTAACGTCCCGCCAGCTCGAGCATGGCTTCCAAGAATGCCGCCAGCTCCGTGCGCAGAGCCGAAATCTCGTCCCGCAGCCAAAGGCGTACGTCCAGCGAAACCTGCTCGTTGCGGCTGCGGCCCGTATGGATCTTGTCCGCAAGCCCGCCCACGGTTTCCTTCAGCTTGCGGATGATTAGGGTGTGCACGTCCTCGTCATCTGCGCCGGCGAAAAACTCCGGTTTTCGAGAGTCCGCCAAAATGCGCTCGAATGCCTCCACCAGTTGCGCGCGTTCGAGCGCGGTGAGGATACCCACCCGTTCGAGCGCACCGGCAAAAGCCATGGAGCCGCGGATGTCCGCCTCGACCAAACGCCGGTCGAAACCCAGCGAATTCGAGAAGCGTTCGAAAACTTCCGACGGCGCCTTTTGAAAACGTCCACCCCAGAGTTTCATGCTGTCATTTCCTGCTGAGAGACGCCCGGATCTTAAGGGGCAGCCCGGTCAGGTTGATGAAGCCGAGGGCGTCTTTCTGGTCGTAGCTGGCGCCCATGGTGAAGCTGGCGATGTCCAAGGAATACAGCGAGTAGGGCGACTTGCGCGAAACCGGTTCGATGTTGCCTTTGTACAAACGCAGGGTGACTTCGCCGGTAGTAGTCTCGGCTGCCTTGGCGAAAAAGGCGTCCAGCGCCTCCCGGAGCGGCGTGAACCACAGCCCGTTATAGACCATCTCGGCGTAGTCCAAGGCCAGCTTCTGCTTATAGTGCAACGTCGCGCGGTCCAAAGTGAGGGCCTCCAGCTCGCGATGCGCCGCCAGAATGATCGTGCCGCCCGGAACGAGGATGCGGTCGAACTCGTCCAACGCAGCCTGTACTTCGACGCGCCAGTCGGCCCGGTTCCAATCCACCAGGTAGCACACCGACCAGCCGCTAATGATCAGGTCGGCGGAGCAAGCCGCTTCGGG
>CAYSBM010000707.1:1306-1696 GCA_964429095.1 uncultured Solibacteraceae bacterium
GGTATCATAGCAGCCGCGCGACTTCATGCCCACAAAGCGGGTTTCCACCAGATCGACGCGCCCGATGGCATGCTCCCCGCCAATGGCGTTCAGCGTGGCTACGATTTCCGCGCCGCCCATCACCTTCCCATTCACCGCCACGGGCACGCCCTTCTCAAAACTCACCGTGACCTCTGCGGGCTGGCCCGGCGCCTGGGCCGGGCTCTTGGTGAGCATCCAAATGTCGTCCGGCGCCGGATTGGCCGGATCCTCCAGCGCTCCACCTTCGTGGGAGATGTGCCACAGGTTACGGTCCCGGCTGTAGATCTTGGCCGCTGAAACCTTGACCGGCACGTTGTGGCTGGCGGCGTAAGCGACCGCGTCTTCGCGTGAAACGATGTTCCATTCCCT
>CAYSBM010000708.1:0-1691 GCA_964429095.1 uncultured Solibacteraceae bacterium
TGGAGATTGCGAATTCAGTTGGGTTTTGGAAGATAATATCCTGATGAACCGGAGTCTCGAAGCAGTTGAGGCGCGGGTGCATAAGGTGTACCGAATCTACGAATGGACGTGAGGGCCATGCGAAACCAAATGGTTTCGGCGGATCGCGGGTCCGCAACGGGGCGGCACGCGAACGACCTGTTTGAGAAGTGCCGGAATTTTACGCGCCCGGCGGAATACAAGGCTGCGGGAATCTATCCTTACTTCGAAGTATTTGGCAACCATGAGGGCTGTAAGCCTTGCGAAGTATGGATGGACGGGCGCAAGATCTTGATGTTCGGTTCCAACGATTATCTGGCGTTGACCACGCACCCACGGGTAAAAGAGGCGGCGGCTGCTGCCGCGCGCTCCTATGGCAGCGGTTGCAGCGGCTCGCGCTTGCTCAACGGGACGCTGGATCTGCATGTGGAAGTGGAAGCCAGGCTGGCGGCGCTGGTGCGGAAGCAGGCGGCCATGATTTACGCCACCGGCTTTCAGAGCAACTATGCCGCTTTGTCCGCGCTGACCGAGAAGGACGACTACCTGCTTTGCGACCATAACGTGCACGCCAGTCTGGTCGAGGGCGCGCTGCGCTCGCCTGCGCACACGGTGCGGTTCCGCCACAACGACATGGCGCACCTGGAACGCTGCTTGGCCGCCTGCAATGAAAGCGCCGGGGTTCTGATCGTAAACGAAGGTGTCTTCAGCATGGAAGGAGACACTGCAGACTTGGCCGGCACGGTCCGGTTGGCCAAGAAATACGGCGCGCGCATCTACGTCGATGAGGCGCACAGCATCGGTGTGCTGGGTCCGACCGGAGCGGGGGCGGCCGAACACCAGGGGGTGCTCGACGACGTCGACATCATCATGGGCACGTTCAGCAAGTCCCTGGCCTCGGTGGGTGGGTTTGTCGCTTCCGAACAGACAGTGATCGACTATCTGCGCCATACGGCGCGCCCCTTCGTATTTTCGGCCAGCCTGCCGGCAGCTTCCGTCGCGGCTGTGCGGGCGGCCCTGGATATCATGCGCGAGGAACCGGAGCGGCGTGAGCGCCTGCTCAACACCGCCAGGCGTCTACGGCGCGAACTGCGGTTGCGGGGTTTCACTGTGCTGGATGGGGAAACGCCCATCGTCCCTATCGTGGTGGAAAGTGATTACGATTTGTGCCGCCTTTGCCGCGGCCTGCTGGCCAAAGGCATCTACGTGAACCCGGTGCTGAAACCCGCCGCAGTTTACAACCTGCTCCGCATATCCTGCACGGCGGCGCACACTGAGGAGCACGTGGACCGGTTGGTGGAAACCATCCAACTGGTGGCCCGCGAACTGGACGTTCCGCTGACGGGTGTTTGCCTGCGTCACGCCGTAGCGCAGACCTGAAAAACCTTACAGTGTGGCGAGCGGATCGCGCCGGTCTGCCAGGGGAAACGCCACGCGGGCGCCTTTGATCTGCGACTGGTAAATGCCCGCAATCATCTCGAGCGGCCAGCGGCCGTCACGTGCGCTACAGACGGGTTCCCGGCCTTGCTCGATGGCCTCCAACAGATCCAGCGCCATGGTGTTGTTGGCGCGGTCCCAGTTGCCGATGATCTCAGGGCCCGGTCCGGGAATTTCCTCCCACTGCGGAGCGGCCTTGGACGGGATCCAGGTCGGCGAACGCAATAGAAGGGCCCGGC
>CAYSBM010000709.1:0-1690 GCA_964429095.1 uncultured Solibacteraceae bacterium
GAGTGCATCTCGAACTGCGGCCGCCACACCTGTACCACCCGCAGCGGGCAGAGGACGAGGATCATCTGGAACCCCTCCTCGACGCACAGGTAAACAGTCATCGCCGACTTGCCCGTGCCCATCACGGCGGCGATCATGGCCCCGCGCTTGCCGCGCCGGTACAGGCTCCGGACGAAGGCCACGGCTTCCCGCTGGTGCCGCCAGGGCGTGGTGCGGAGCAGAACTGGCTTCATTGCCGCGACTCCTTCACGCCGCCTGCCCTTCCGGTGCGAGCAATGCGATTGCCTCGGCCGTGGTGATTCCCGGATGTTTCTCAAATATCGGCTCGAGCCAGGCGTAGAACCACTCGGCCACCTTGAGCCGCGCCGTGTCGGCTTCGATCTGTTCCTTGAGCAGCGCGATGTAGCGCCGGTGGTGATCCTCGGTCGCCCGCGCCGTGGCCACGTAGCGGATCGCCCCGCGGTCGTCGCGGAAGGTGAGGGCGGACTCGGGCTCCAGCGCGCCGAAGCGCATGTCCAGCCGCAGTTGCAGAGCGCGGCCTTTCCGCGTGGCCAGCGTTTTCTTCATGCGGTCGCTGACGATGGACCGCACCTGCGACACGGCCAGCTCGCGGCCGTACTCGTCCACCAGATCCCCGTATCGCTCCAGGACCTCCGCGCTAACCTCCTCAGCCGTGGGCTCGCGCGTTTCCAGGTGCGCCAGGATGATCTCGTCGATCCGGCGCGAGAGTTCCGAATCATGAAACTTGGGTGTTTTCACGAATTGCCTCCTCAAAGCGGTGGAGCCAGTCGAGAGCGACCGGCGATTTGGCCCGGATGCCCGGGCAGTGCCAATACTCAAGCCGTGATGCCAGCTCGACCGGATCAAGCGACGTGTCGGCCAAGGCCAGGACCGCGCGCGTCACCGCCCAGATGGCATCGAGATCTTCCTTGAGCGCCTTACGTTCGTCGTCCGAAAGGCCCGAGCGGTATCTTCCGGTTCGGTCGGCCACGAGCATGCCGGTCTCGCGCGCGATGCGCCGCGCCTCAGCGGTGGATGGGAGTTCGATGGCCTCGCGCAGTTGGCGCACGATCTGGCGGCGCACGGCGGCGGGCATCTGGACGATCTCACGCTGCGTCTCCGCTGGCGCTTGGGCGATCAGGGCCGCGGCATCGATCGATACTTCGCCCGCGTCCATTGCCGCCACCAGTTCAGGTGCCCCGTCTTCGGTGACCTTCTTGGCCTGCTGATACGTCCGCGCGTTTCCGAACCCAGCCCTCTCTGCAGCAATCTCGCGGGTCTTGGTCCCAGGCGGAACTTGTGGAAGATCTTCCACAAGTTCGAGGTCGGTTCTCTGTCCCTGCCGCTTGCCGATCTCGGCTTCAATCGCCCTGCCGATCGCGACCCTTTCGGAGGGTGTGAAATCCTTGCGGATTTCGTTCTCGGCGTACTCGCCCTCGACGATGCTCGGTACCTCGATCACAATCACCGGGATCGTTTTCCAGCCGAGGATGTCGCGCGCCGCCAGCAGGCGCCGCTCCCCGCAGATCAGCACGCCATCTTTGGTGATCACCGGCGGGTGGAGCAGGCCCACGGTGGCGATGCTGGCGGCGAGCACTTCCAACTCGCCCATGTCGCGCCGGTGCCGCCCCACCACCCGGATGGCGTCGCAAGGAACTTCACGCAGCACAAGATTGGATGTCATCGGCCC
>CAYSBM010000710.1:0-1687 GCA_964429095.1 uncultured Solibacteraceae bacterium
CGAATTGCAGAGCGCTTGATTGACACTGCGCCGGCCGCCCGATGGCAACGGGCCGGCAGCATCACAGGAGATTGGGAGGTTCAACCTGCGGGCCTCGCTTCACGGCGTGTGCTGGCCCTGGAGGACTGGCGGCGCTGGGAAGGTCTGAGAGAGTTTTCCGGAGCCGTGATCTACCGGAAGACGATTCGCATCACGCCCTGCGGTTGCCGGATCGCTCTCGACCTGGGTGAGGTTGGCGAAATTGCCCAAGTGTGGGTGAACGGACGCCTGGCTGGAGTGCGGCTGGCGCCTCCTTATGTTTTCGAAATCACGAGACTGGTCCGGCCGGGAAACAACATGATCCAGGTTGAGGTGACCAACACAGCGCAGGCACGGTGGGCCGACGCCTTCTCGCGCGGCGATGCGGTGAGCGGGCTCGTGGGACCGGTGCGCGTGCTGCGCCAAAGATTAGAAGGCGTTTCAAGAAGGTGAAATCATGATGAATCACAAGACAACTCCGCCGGCTCGCGTCGGTGTGTTCGGCATTGGACTGGCTGCTTACTGGCCGCAGTTCCCTGGTCTCAAAGAGCGTTTGGAGAGCTATCAACAGGAGGTTGAAGACCGGCTGGCCGGGTTCAACGTGACCGTTGTGTCCGCGGGCTTGGTTGACACGGCGGCGGCGGCGCGAGCGGCCGGTGACCGGTTCGGCCGCGAGGATGTGGATCTGGTGGTCTGTTACGTGGGTACTTATGCGACTTCGTCGCAGGTTCTGCCCGTGGTGCAGCGCACTCATGTGCCGGTGTTGGTGTTGAACCTTCAGCCGGTAGCCGCCCTGGATTACGAGACGGCGGACACCGGCGAATGGCTGGCCAACTGTTCGGCGTGCTGCGTGCCCGAAATTTCGAACGCGTTCGCGCGCGCAAGGACTGATTTTCGAGTGGTCAGCGGCACCTTGCGCAACGACCCCAGGGCCTGGAACGAGATTGAAGACTGGTGCCGCGCCGCGGCCGTCCGGCGGGCCTTGCGCAACAGCCGCATCGGTTTTCTGGGGCACACCTACCCCGGCATGCTGGATATGTATTCGGACTTCACCATGGTCCACGCGCAGACCGGGGCGCACATCGAGGTGCTGGAGATGTGTGATCTGGCTAAGCGCGTGGAGGCGGTGTCGGAGACTGAGATCGAAGAGAAGCTCAAGACGGGCCGTGAAGTGTTCGAACTGGCCGAAAGCGTCACCGAAGAGAATTTCTTCTGGGCCGCCAAAGTCGCTGCGGGCCTGGACCGCCTGGTGGCGGATTTCGATCTGGACGGGTTGACCTACTACTACCGCGGTTTGGACGGCAACGAATATGAACGCTTGGGCGCGGGCTTGATCATGGGCAATTCGCTGCTTACCGCGCGAGGCATCCCTGCCAGCGGGGAAGGAGATCTCAAGACCTGTTTAGCCATGTTTATTATGGACCGTTTCGGCGCCGGAGGCTCTTACACCGAGTTCTACGCCATGGACTTCGTGGACAACTTCGTGCTAATGGGGCATGACGGTCCGGGCCACATCGCTATCAGCGATCAGAAACCCGTTCTACGGGGCCTAGGGCTGTATCATGGCAAGCGGGGTTACGGAGTCTCGGTGGAGTTCAAGGTCAAGACGGGGCCCATTACGTTGTTGGGAATGACGCAAACCGCGGAAGGAACGCTCAAGATGCTGGCG
>CAYSBM010000711.1:0-1686 GCA_964429095.1 uncultured Solibacteraceae bacterium
GCGGGAAGCTACATTGGCGCTGGATCGGTCATCACCAAGCCGGTAAGTCCGGACTCGCTGGCCGTGGCTCGCAGCCGCCAGGTCAGCAAAGAAGGCTGGGCTAAGAAACGGCGCGAAAAGCTGGAATCCGCTTAGCACTGAACTCGCGCTGGAGCGAAGCCGGCTTCTTGGCCGGCGGGCGCACGATCACGCGGACCGCGACGTCCCCGTCCGGACCGGAAGTATAGCCTACCGTGACGCGCGCCTTCGGTTTCAAAGTTCCCTCAATCTTGGTTTCCGCGGTAAGCCGGAAGCGCCGCAGTTGCGGCGGCTTGCCCAAAGGAGAGCGGCGCACAACTAGTTCGTTCGGGAGCACTTCAACTACTGTGCCGGAAAGAAACTGGTAGCCGTGTGTACGGGAAGGCGCAGGCTCCTGTGCCTGCACAAGAGCCGCCATGCTGAGCACCGCAGACAAGCAAAGAAACACTTTCTATAATAAACAGTCCCGGATGAAGCCGGTCTGAAGCCCAGATTAAACTTCGTTCATTCCAGCGTCTCAAAGCACCAGAATGGGATGGTAAAGATTCGGCAGCCGGGCTTCTCCCACAGCCAGCAGGCTGCCATCTTCGGTGAGCGCCTTGACGTAGGGGGTTCCCTTCCGGACGCGGAAAGGCGAGACGCGGAAATCGCGCCCGTTGCGAATTTGCGCCGCTGTAATTGAATCCACCACTTCAGCGGGAAACTCCGGCAGCAGTTGCGCTCCGGGAATCAAGACCTCAGCCAGCCTTTGGCCGGAGCTCAACCTCTCAAGCTCGTCGATGGTGTGGGCCTGGTCGAGCGTGAATCCGCACGCCGATACGCGGCGCAATTGTTCCAGGTACGCTCCGCAGCCGGCCGCCTGGCCCAAATCGTGCGCGATGGCGCGCAAGTATGTGCCTGCCGAGCAATGCACCTGAATGCGCAACCGCGGGCCGGCGCACTCCAGCACATCAAGCCGGTAGATAGTAACCTCCACCGGCTCCAGTTGCACCCGGATCCGTTTACGGGCGAGCTCATAAGCCGGCTTGCCGGCCACTTTCTTGGCCGAGACGGGGGGCGGCGTTTGAAGGAATGCGCCTCGGAAGGGCTCCAGCAACGTCTCGATCCGGCTGCGCTCAACCTCGTAGTCGCGGTGCTCGGAAACCGGCGTGCCGTCACGGTCGTAGGTATCGGTCGAATGCCCGAAGAAGATGACGGCGTCATAGACTTTGTCGCCGCGCATATAGAATTGAGCCAGGCGCGTGGCCCGCCCGATTACTAGGGGAAGCACACCGGTGGCCATGGGATCGAGCGTGCCCAGGTGGCCGACCCGGCGCGTGCCGGCCAGACGCCGCATCTTGTTCACCGCGTCGTGCGAGGTCCAGCCGGCGGGTTTATCGACTACAATTACTCCGTCCATGCGTTAGAATTCCAGAGGAAATTTCTCCTTTAACATCGCGCAAAGCGCACCGGCGGGGTCGTCGTCCGGCGCGCCGGCGTCCTTGAGAGCGGCCCGTGTGCGGCTGCCCATCACGCCGTCAATGCGGCCGGGGTCGAAACCCAAACGTATGAGTAAGGACTGAAGGAAGGCGACCTCCTGGTCGTGCACCGCGTCCAGTTGTACACCGAGCGAGGCGATGGCGCTGGCGGCCATTTGGTATGTGTCGAAGTCGCCGTAGCGCGGGTTCA
>CAYSBM010000712.1:0-1683 GCA_964429095.1 uncultured Solibacteraceae bacterium
ACTGCCTTCTACGGTCCCGGCGGGAGACTACGATGTCAGAGTCACTTACAATGGCGCCACCAGCGCGCCATACCGCATCAAAGTGGTGGAGCGTAACTTTGGCTTCGCCACCCAGGCGCAGAACGGCGCCGGACCGGCGCAGGCGACCTATGGCGGCCTGGACCTGAACCGTTTCACTACCGGCCAGCTCGGCCAGTGGAGCCTGCGTCCCGCCAAGCCAGGCGACACCATGGTCCTTTGGGGCACGGGCTTGGGCCCGGACGCCAACTCCGATCTGACCGGCGCCAGCTCGGGCGACCAGACCGCTGCCGGACAGGTGAAAGTCGTAGTTGGCGGCATCGAAGTAACCCCGGCATATGCGGGCCGCTCAGGCGGTTCCCCCGGCCTGGATCAGATTAACTTTACGGTTCCCGCCAACGTGGAACGCGGTTGCTTCGTGAGCCTGGCGGTAAGGGCGGGCGGCCGCATGTCGAACATCGGCACCATTGCCGTAGCTGAGGCGGGCAAGAGCGCTTGCACGCACCCCTCCTATACCGAAGCGCAATTGAGCCGCCTGGATCAGGGCGGCACGCTGGCTATTGGAAGTCTGGTACTGAGCAAGATCAGCTCGAAAATGTCGATGATGGGGTATTCGTTTGACTCCACGACCGAGAACGTCAGCGGCTCGTTCAGCAGGTATGGCGTGGACGGCCTGGCGCAATCCAGTTTCTCCATGACCCAAGTCGGAGCATGCTATGTGTACCGGCGCGCCGGAACGGCGGATGCCATTTCGGCCGCCGCGACGCTGGTCCCGCTGGATGCCGGCGCGCAGCTTACCTTGAACGGGCCGAACGCCTCCAACAAGGCGGTGCCGCGCGAAGCCAACACCAAAGCTTATAGCTTGACCTTGTACAACAGTGGGTTCGGCGGCATGGGTGCAAGCGGCTCTCCCACGCTGGTACAAGGAACCTATCGCATCACAGGCACGGGCGGCGCCGACGTGGGCGCTTTCAACGCCAGCCTTGACGTTCCGGGAGCGTTCACCTGGACAAACGAGAGTTCTCTGCCCAACCCCATTCCACGCAGTTCTAACCTGCCGATTCTGTGGAGCGGCGGCGGCGCTGGGCTGGTCCTTATCACCGGCAGCGCCATGTCGCAGACTGGAGGTACGCAGGACAACCCCATCTACGACGCCACGTTCTTTTCTTGCGTGGCCCAAGCCACGGCAGGTAACTACACCGTGCCGCCGGGCGTGCTACAACAATTGCCGGCGGTTGCCAGCGATGCCAGCGGCGCCTCCATGGGGACGCTGTCGGTCTACGCTGTATCGGATGCCTCCAAAGGACAGGGGCTTTTCACTGCGCCCCTCACCGCGGGAGGCAACCTTGATCAAGGCTACCTGACTTACCTCATCGGCACGACCAGGACTACCGGCTGGCAGTAGACAACTCCCCAACAGAGAGCAGCGTCCCCGCCTGGAGACGCTGCTCTCCGGCTTTGGCCGAGTTCCCGTTACGCTTTGGCTCGGGCCAGCATCGGCCTCAAGATCAGGTTCACCACCACCATAATCAATGAGGCGGCCGGCAAAACCAATAGGGCCGTCTTCAGCCGGGTGTTGTCGCCGCCGGCAATACCGCCGATGATTTTCGAACTGACCGCCAGGCCGATCCACCCGCTGGTGATTACAATTCCCATGGCCGTCGC
>CAYSBM010000713.1:0-1680 GCA_964429095.1 uncultured Solibacteraceae bacterium
ACTCAGGCGCCGGAGCGGAAACAGCGCATTGAAGAGTACCTAGCCCGGATTGTGCCCGGAGTGTGCGGCGTCGATGTCCGTTCCAGCGGCCCCAGAGAGGGTCTGGAATTTCGTCAGGAGATGGCGGGTGCCGACCAGCCCTGGCGTTTCCCGGCCACCAGCATGTCTGATGGCGCGCTTCATGCCCTCGGCGTGCTGGTGGCCCTGTTTCAGCCTCGCATGGCCGGCACGCTGGTGGGAATCGATGGTCCGGTAACCGGCCTGGACGGGCTGGCCGCCGCAGCCATGTTCGACGCTTTACAGGAAGCTGCAAACGTTGCCCAAGTGGTCGCCACCACCCATAGCCCCCCTGGCCTGGCCGACTCCAGCCGGCAGACCCAAGTGGGGTTTCAGGCTGTAGACGGAGTCACCACCATTGGCATCCCGGCCCTGGCGGGTCGCCCGCCGAGCGGCGAGAGCCTGCTGGGGTTGAGCCAGTCACGCCCAGAAGCAGAAGCTGCCGCCCGCCGGGATGATGAGCAGTTGCCACTGTTCGACCGCGAACCGCTCTGAGGCTCCCGGCCGTGGCAGCGCGTTTCAGCCGGTACGCTTGGCTTGCGCCCGCTCGCCGAAGCGCGCCACGTTCACGATGAAACGTTCGTGCGTGCCTTCCGCGATTTTCTCTTTCTCGTCGTAAGCCTCCACGCGGAACCGCACCCGCCGGTCCTCGACACCGGTCACCTCCGACAGGAACCTGACCTGCAACCCGATGGGAGTGGCGGCTAAGTGCTTTATATCCACATGAGTCCCGACAGAGTCGTAACCTTCGTCCAACAGGTTCTTAATGGAATTCCTGCATGTGAGCTCCAGGTAGCCGATCAGGTGCGGCGTGCTCAGCACGCGCGCCGCTTCGTTGCCCATGAAATTGACGGCAACCTCCTGCGTCACCAGAATGCTGGACTCACCCTTGACGCCGACCGGAATCCGTCCCATAAAATTATGTTAACCTGAGTCCTTCGGAGCCAGGTGGACAGGCCGGTCTTGTAACCGTCCTGTTGCCGAAGGCATCCCACAATTGGTAGTCTTTGTGTAGCGGAGGAAGATGAGCTGTCTTCGTGCGTGAGTACTGATTATTGCCCATGGTGAGATTCGCGGTGTTTCTGTTATTAGCCTCCTTGCTGGTAGGCGCGTCCCTGGAAAGCGGCGTGACAGGGCCGGGAGCGGACGTGCTGGAGCGCTACTTGGCCGCAGCCCAGGCGCAACAGGCGCAGATGCGTGGCATTTCAATGGAGGTTGACATCGATGCCAGCGTTCCTAAACTTCGGAAAAGCGGCAAGTTACGGGCACTGAGGCAAATCTCAAGAGTGGGCCACATCACCTACAACGCCCTCCAGTTTGTCGGCGACAAGACCATCCGCAACGACGTGATTGCGCGCTACTTGACGGCCGAAACCCGCGCTACCACGAACCAGGCCATGGATATCGCCATCACCCCGGCCAACTACAAGTTCAAATACAAGGGTATGGTTGAACGCGATGGCCGCGCCTTGCATGTATTCCAGTTGAATCCCCGCAAGAAGAAATTGGGACTTTTCAAGGGCGAACTTTGGGTGGATGCGGCGCCTTACATGCCGTTGCGGGAATCCGGCCGGATGGTGAAGATCCCTTCTCTTTTCCTGAAAAGAGTGGAGTTCGTTAGCG
>CAYSBM010000714.1:0-321 GCA_964429095.1 uncultured Solibacteraceae bacterium
CCAAGCCTCCACACAACTGCGTTCGTCTGGCGGCCAGCCCCTTTGCAGTCTTGGTGCTGGTGCTGGTCTGGCTGGCGCCCACTGCGGGCATAGAGCGGCCCGGGGGCGGCAGCTATCTGCCGGCGGCCGATCGCTTACAAGGCGTGGTGGAGCGCACTTTGCCCTCACTGAAGTCGCATCGTTTTCGCGATGATTTCACTCGGGGACTGGGGGAATGGAACCTGGGCAGCCGTCCGGCGGCTGATTGGAGTTACTCGCCGGGTAGTGTGCGCCCGGGTAAACTGCGGCTTTGGAAACCGAGCATGGAGCTAACTAACTATA
>CAYSBM010000714.1:331-1677 GCA_964429095.1 uncultured Solibacteraceae bacterium
AGGCTGTGAGCTGGGTTTTCCGCGCCACTGACGAACGCAATTACTACGCCACTAAGATCGCTGTGAGCCCGCCCGGCCAGGATGGCGGAGGGACGCGGATTGTCCGGTACGTGGTATTGAACGGGGAGGAACAGGACCGCACACTGCTGCCCAGCCCCATCGAGTTAAAGCCTCTGGAGCCGTACCGTATCCGAGTGAACGTAAAGGGGGGTGTTTTTAGCACTCTTGTAAACGATCAACTCGTGGATCATTGGAACGACGGCCGGTTGGCCAAAGGCGGCGGCGGGTTCTTCGCCGAGACTCGGCGATCATACACTGGGTGAGGGTGGCCGGCCGTGAAAGTTTCCTCAGCCGGCTGTTCGCCTCCACGCTTCTGTTCATGCCTCCGGGGGTTCGGCGGACTGCGGAGCCAGAGTAACCACGGTAGCGCCCCACCCTCCGGCCTCCAGCGGAGCATCGGAGAACGAAATCACGAACGGTGTCTGCGCCAACACCGCACGCACAATCTCACGCTGCACGCCGATTCCCCGGCCATGGATGATGCGCAACGCGGTGAGGCCCAGCCGGTGCGCTTCGGTCAGATACTCCCGCACCACCTCCTTCACCTCCCGGGCCGGAACGCTGTGCAAATCGAACACGTCGGTGATGGGAATACGAACCGGTTCCTCGCCCATCCCAGCCCCGGAATCACTATCGCACACAGAGAAGCGCCACTCCGTGGCGGCCTACCACGGCTTCAAAACCGCCGTCAAACCAGCCAAGATCTTTTTGGCGCCACAAGTCGCGGACCTTGTGTTTCCCACGAATGCCAAGCACGCTCCAATTGGCGGCGATGCGCGTTTCCTGCTCGCCGCGGTTGAATAGTCCCACGGCCAGCGAGCCGTCTTCGAGCGGTTTGGCCCACACTTCCGACGTAGCTTGCCTCCAGACGCGGCGGCCCTGCTTGCCCAGCGTGTCCTGGTTCACGGCGATCACCTCGTCGTTGGTGAGCAGATTCAAGGTGAATTCGTCAAGCTTCGTCATATCGCCGCCGAAAAATAGCGGGGCGGCTAGCACACTCCAGAGACTCTCATAGCTGTACTGCTCATTCGGCGTAGGCGGTGTAGGTCGCACTTTCTTATCCCACATGATCTGGCCGATGTTGATGGAGTCCGGATCATTCCACCTGCCCGGCCCGGCCCACTGCTCCTTGCCATCTTGTGAGAACCCGATGGCTTCAATGCTCTTCCAGAATGAGCCGTCTTTGGGAACTCCTACATCGCCCGTGGTGCGCCAGAAGTGGCCGCCAACCTGCCGTCCCCACTCCCAGACGCTGCCCATGCCATACTGGCAGAGATTAAAGATAA
>CAYSBM010000715.1:0-1672 GCA_964429095.1 uncultured Solibacteraceae bacterium
ACCGAACAGGAGCAACACTAATTCATGTGGGCAGGTGTCTCAAAATCGTTGACAAGTTCTGTCACCGCCTCGAACCGCGTGCCTCGCTTGGCGACGTGGATGCCCAGCCAGTAAGACAGGACAAGAAGCGCCGTGCGGGTAGGCGGCGCCGGCCGCTAGCCGGCGCCATCCGAGCACCCACCTTCAGGAGCCCAGACGCGCGGGGCCGCCCCCGAAAAGCCCTTCCAGCCACATTTGCATTCCGGAGGCTTTCTCCTTTTGCTCCGGCGTCAACAGAGCATAGAACTTGGCCCTGGCTCTAATGCTGATAGCGGCCAGCTTGGCGGCCAGATCTCCTTGCTTGGCCGCGAGGTCTTGGATGGTATTGTCATCCGGGTTCTTTTGAATCGCCTCCCGGACAGCCTCACGCTGGTCTCTGAACTGCGGCGCTAGGGCGGCCATCTCGGTGCGCGCCTGCTTGACGATGCTCTGAAGCTGGGCTTTCTGATCCTCGGTGAGGTTCAGTTGCTTGGCGATATATTCGATCCCGCGGTTGGGCCGGACCCCGGCAGCAGCGTCGGGGTTTCGCCAGGGGCGCCTCCCCGCGGGCGGTTGCGCCAGCAGAATTCCGGCCGCCAGTACGCCTGAGCCAATCAAATTCAGCCCTCTTAGCGTCAACATGACAATGCTTGCCTCCTAATGCGTATAAACACGCCCGGCGCACGGAAGTTGCGGCGCCCGGTATTGTTACCTCGCCGGCTTAAGGATTTTCACGTTGGCGCCGATCGTGAACAGGTTGTCCGGCAGGTCCTGATTAATCAACACGCTCTCGGAATAGATCTCGTAAATCTTCTCGTTGTCGCGGAAGCGCTGGATCGTGAAGGGCCACTGCACTCCCCCTCCTACGTCCCGGTACTTGGCAAACAGCGTGACCTCCTCGGAACGTTCCCGGGTGGCAGGATCGCGCCGGTTAAACTGCTGGCGGAGCGGCAGCTTCGTAGAGTGATGGAAATAGACGGTGGTGACCAGATTATCGGCATCGATGATATCGACAATCTCAACCGGCTGGTTCTCATAGACATCCGAACCCTGCCACTCAAAGGTTAACCCTGGTTCACCCAGCCTCATGCGCAGGATATAAAAGACATTGCGGCGGGTGGTTTCCACAAAGCGCGCCACCACCTGTTCGGAAATGGGTCTCGCGCCGCGGAAAGTCAGGTCATAGCCCTTGCCGTCGGCGAACAGCACACCGTATTCCTCCTTCTTGCCGAAATTCTGCCGTTCGCGTATGCCAAAGAAATCACGCTGCGGGGGTTCGGGCCGGATCAGGTAGCGGGTGTAAATTTTGGCTCGCGCCAGGCCGGAGAGTTCTTCCCGATAAAACGAATAAGCGCGCCCAGCCTCGATGCGGGCGCGCATCTGGAGAAAATGCTCACCGCCCAGGGCCGCCAGCGCTTCCTCGATGATCTTCTTCCCGCGCTCCTGACGGGTCTGGCCGCTCAGCGCCACGGCGGCGCAGAGCGCAAACAGAACAGTGGGTTTGATCATGGCCTCTTACTGATGTCTTCGGCTTTCAACCCGGAATTCAAAGTCCACTTTGAAATAGTCACCTCGGCCGCCACCCGCTCGCCCTGCTGGATTGTGATTCTGTGCGGCAGGCGGATGCCCGTTACTTCCTTCCAATCACTGTAAA
>CAYSBM010000716.1:0-1300 GCA_964429095.1 uncultured Solibacteraceae bacterium
CGGTCAGTTCCGATTTCTTGCGCGTCCAACGCTGCGTGCCAAAAGGGGTACGGCATTCGCAACGCACATGATCGCCGTCTTCGATGGCGCGGGTGTTGGAATCGGGAAGAGTCTGAGAGGGACCGCCCGCGGCGGCTTCCCCGCCCTGTTGCTCGGCTTTCATCCAGCCAAACGGAGTCTGGTGGTAAAGCCAGGTCTTGCCTTGCGCGTCGGTGTACCGGAAGGTGTGAGGGGCAATCCGGACGGCTGTCGCGGGCGGACTAGCCGGAGTGGACGGCCCAGCGGGCGCCGCCTTGCCGGATGAAGCCGCCTTCTTGTTAGCGCCACTCGCAGCGGCCAAGCCAGCCGCAGCCAGGAGCAGAACCGCAATCCGCAGATGCATTCGCAAATCCCCTTCTCTTATTTCACAGCCTCCCAACGGCACATATTGCCGAAGGGCGTCCGTTGAACCACTTTCCTGTATCCATCACTCACCGTGCCCGCCGGCGAGGTATCCCCCGGCACGCAGGCGCGGATGTCGGTGTCCAGTTGTATACCCGGCTGCCCCTGCGCCGAGCCGGTTTGTATGGCGGTGGCCGCGGCAGGCGGCGCGGCGGGCTCCGCCGTAGCAGCGGCTCCCGGCGAACCAGCTCGCGCCCGGGCTTCCATCAGTTCGGCCAAGCGCCGGGTGATTTTCTGGCCTTCCCATTCAAAGGTCAATTCATCGCGTGAAACCGCCGACAAGACAAAAGCGCCCACCTTATCCCCTGGCATATACGCGCGGTGAGGGGCGGCGGGTTTTTCGCTGAGCAACGCCATGGTAAGGCCGCCCAGCTCCAAGGTTCCGTGCGCCACCGGAAGCGGCGGCATCACTTTGGCGGGCGCCGCCTCGATGATCACAGTGGGATTGCGGTCCGGCGCGAACAGCATCTTCTGGGCTATTTCGGCGTAATCGGCGGCCACCAAGGGAGCCGGTTTCGGCAACTCGGGCTCTGGCGGCGCTGCGATGCGCACTGTCTGACCGGCGCGGAGCGAACGTTCGCGCGCCGCAGCCTGCTCACCCACCACCCGCAGCCGCCAGCCTGTCCCAATGATCAAGCCCGCCAGAGCCAGGTTCAACAGCCACAGCCTGCGGGTCACAGAACCGGTCCTCCCTTCTTTTCGGGAACCAGCGCGCGGGGCACCACACCCGCCACCGTCAACCTGACCTGCATCGTCTTGCGGCGGCGGTCGCCAGCGCTGATGCGCAGGTCGGCGGGAGCAACCAATTCCGGCTGGGCCGTGAGATCGGCCAGCAGGTTCACCAATTGCTCGATGCCGC
>CAYSBM010000716.1:1310-1658 GCA_964429095.1 uncultured Solibacteraceae bacterium
CACCGAGGTTTGTCCATAGGCGCCGAAAGGCTGCGTTTGTCCCAACTCGGTCGAGCGCAGATCCAGAGGCGGAGACTGGGCTTTGCTGATCCGGCGCACCACTTGCAGCAGTTGGGCCTGCGCTTGGGCCGCAGTGTCGGCGCGGATGATGCCCTTTTCGCGGTCCTCCAAGGCCGCCAGTACGCGCTTGGCCGCCGCCTCGCGTGTTTCGGCTGTGGCGGCCAACTGGCGGTAGCGCGCCAGCCGCTTCTCAGCGGCGGCGGCGCCGGGCTGGGGCGCCGCCGGCGGCGCTCCTGGCCCCCACGGCGCGAACCAGCGGGATGCGGCCGCCACGGCGCGCAAACCCGC
>CAYSBM010000717.1:0-1657 GCA_964429095.1 uncultured Solibacteraceae bacterium
CCGGCGCAGCCGCGGACCAAATGAGCGAGGAAGCCGCCAGGCAAGGCCGGATCCTTATGACGGCGCAAGTGCTGCGCTTCTGGCCGGATTACGTGGTGATGAGCGAGCTGGTCAAGCGCGGCAGCGTGGGAGCGGTGCGGGCGGCCCTGTTCCGGCGGCGCTGCGCGGCTCCGGCCTGGGGCGCCTGGATCGCGGACCCCAAGATGAGCGGCGGCGGCATCTTCGACCTGCTCATCCATGACGTGGACATGTGCCTGTACCTGTTCGGACCGCCAGAATCGCTGGCCGCCTGGGGTTACGAAGACATGCCGAAAGGGATCGACATCCTCACGGCGGAGTTCTATTATCCGGAAATCGGGACGGTGACCGTCACCGGCGGCTGGCACCACCCTAAGGCGTATCCGTTCTCGATGGAATACACCGTGGTTGCCGACGGCGGAACCATCGAATTCAGTTCCGCCGGCCGGCCGCCGACGCTGTACAAAGGCAGCGGCGAGGCGGCGGCGCTGCCGGTAGCCAAGAAGGACGGCTACCAGGCCGAAATCGAGTACTTTGTGGACTGCGTGAAAGGGAACCGTCAGCCGGAGATTTGCCCCCCGGCGGAATCCTCGCTGGCGGTGAAGTTGACTAGGTTGATGGTGGAAGCGCGAAAGCGGAAAGGGGAGAGGATCGCATGCCAGTTCTGAGGGATATGGAAATCGGCCTGATGTTCTGGGCCGGGCCTGAGCCGGCCGCCACCATTCGTGGAGTCAAGGCGCTTGGTTTACGCTGCGGCCAACTAGGTATTCCGGGAGACTACCCGATGGACGCGGCCGCCTGGAAGGCCGCCATCGAGGCGGAAAACTTCACACTGGTGACGGTTTTCGCCGCCTATACGGGAGAAAGCTACGCGGACATCCCCACCGTGCAGCGCACCGTGGGTTGGATTCCCGAAGCCACGCGCGCCGAACGTGAGCAGCGCACTTACCAGATCAGCGACTTTGCCGCCGCGCTGGGGGTCGGCAGCATCGCGCTGCACGTGGGATTTGTGCCCGAAAATACGGCCGACCCAAACTACATCGCGGTGCGCGACATGGTGCGCCGCGTCGCCGATTACGCCGCCCGCTACGGCCAGACCTTCGCCCTGGAAACCGGCCAGGAGCCGGCGCCCGTTCTGCTGAAGTTCTTTGAGGACGTGGACCGCCCGAACTTGCGCATCAATTTCGATCCCGCCAACCTGATTCTCTACGGCTCGGGCGATCCCATTGAAGCGCTGGGCCTGTTGGGAAAACATGTGGTGAGCGTCCACTGCAAGGACGGAAACTGGCCGCCGAAAGACAAACCCGGAGCGCTGGGAACCGAGATGCCGCTGGGCAAGGGCGCCGTGGGAATCGACCGCTTCATTGCCAAGCTCAAGGAGATCGGTTATCGCGGACCGCTGGTAATCGAGCGCGAGATCGAAGACCAGCAGCAAAAGCTCCAGGATGTGAAAATGGCCATAGGCCTTCTGGAACGTCTGTGCGCTTGAACGGCCCGCGAGACTCCTCTCTTACTTGCGCTCCCGCTCATCTAGCAGGCGCTTAAGGTTGTCCACTTCTTTTCTAAGCTTTCCTTCCCGGACGGAAAGCGCCGCCACATAGCCGAACAGGACTAACCAGGCCACTGTGAGACCGTAAAA
>CAYSBM010000718.1:0-1647 GCA_964429095.1 uncultured Solibacteraceae bacterium
GGGCGGCGGTCACGAAATGCGTGGTGATCAGCTGCCGCAGTGTGGGTTGGCATGCCGCAGCCAAAGGTCATCGGCTTCGCCTCTTGCCGGTGAACCGGTGCGAGTACCTGGCTATCGATGTGATGGCGTTCAGCGACGGACAGAAGACGTGGCAATTCCCGGCGGCGGCGTTCGAACTGGAGAACAGCCGGCAAGACCACGCGGTGGCGTACTCGCTGTGGAAGGTCATGTGCGTGCGGGCCGGGCTGCGGGCTGTCTTTTGCTACCGTCCGCGGCCGGACGACGGAACGAAACTGGTGCGGCTTCTGCAGGACGAAGTTGTGTCGCGGTTGCTGCCGCCGGGTGGCGAGCGTTTGCCGGGCGATACGGTGCTGATCGTCGGGGGCAAGAGTGAATCAGAAACTTTTCCGTACGGATTCTTCAAATGGTGGTGGCTGGAGAAACCCACGGGACAATTCCGGGTCATGTAAGAGGAGTGGGTGATGGCACTGAAGCCATGGTTCAAAGTGATTGATCCGCGCGAGGACCTTCGAGAAGGCCGACCGATGGACGCTTCGGAGTTTGCCGTGCACCTAGACAAGGTGCGTGAGGGCACGGCGCCGGAGGTCTATTGCGACCCGAAGCGGTTCATGGAGCGGACGTATCTGACCACCAACCTTCTGTCGCTGGGAGCGGAGGTGCTGCGGAGGCTGTCGGGCATCAAGACCGAGACGTCGGCAGTATTCAACCTAGCCACGCAGTTCGGTGGCGGCAAGACTCACGCCCTGACGCTGCTCTACCACCTGGCCGCGAATGGCCGGAAGGCGGAGAAGTGGAACGGCGTGGACCGGCTGCTGGCCAAGGCAGGGATCGAACACGTACCGCAGGCGGCGGAGGCGACTTTTGTCGGGACGGAGTTCGCCTCGCTTCCGCGGCGCGGCGGTGATGATGGGACACCACACCGCAGGACGCCGTGGGGCGAGATTGCATGGCAACTGGGTGGGCAAGAAGTCTTCGATGTGGTTGCCGAGCATGAACGATCTATGACGGCGCCCGGTGGTGATGTGATCAGGAAGATGCTGCCGAAGGGGCGGCCAGCCCTGATTCTGATGGACGAGTTGCTCAACTACGTGAGCCGCAGCCGCAAGAGCGGATTGTCGGCGCAGCTCTACAACTTCGTGCATGACTTGAGTGAGACGGTCCGCGGGGAGAGCAATGTTGTGCTGGCGGTGTCGATTCCGGCGTCGGAACTGGAGATGACCGCCGAGGACCAGGCGGATTACACGCGATTCAAGAAGCTGCTGGACCGGCTCGGCAAGGCAGTCATCATGTCGGCCGAGGAGGAGACCTCGGAGATCATCCGGCGGCGGCTGTTCGACTGGGGTGGCCTGCCGGATGACGGGCGGCGGGCTGCTGCCGAGTATGCCGACTGGGTGGTCGAGCACCGCGCCCCGGTGCCGAAGTGGTTCTCTGCGGACACCGCTCGGCCGGCCATCGAGGCGACATATCCATTCCACCCGATGGTGCTGTCGGTCTTCGAGCGCAAGTGGCAGGCGCTGCCGCGATTCCAGCAGACCCGCGGCATCTTGCGTCTCCTGGCCCTGTGGGTGTCACGAGCGTACCAGGACGGCTACAAGGGGGCGCACAAGGACCCGCTGATCGGTCTCG
>CAYSBM010000719.1:0-1644 GCA_964429095.1 uncultured Solibacteraceae bacterium
CCCAGCGACTTCAAGGACATCGTGCTGGAACTGGAGGCGCGGCAGATCGCCATCTTCGACACCGAGAAAGCAACCACCAAACCCAAGTCGGGATACCGCCTGCTATGAGCAAAGAAAACCGCGAGAAAACCTCACAGAAAACCTCACGCGACAGCTCCGGCGCGGGTGTGGTCGTGGAGATAACCGCAATAACCACAAGAAAACCGCATGGCCTCGTGAGGTTTTCTCGACGCGGGAAGGTGCTGGAATACAAGGAGAAAGAGAGAGAAGAGAGAGATTTCATCATGTACCTCACGACCCCCCGCGCACCCGCGTATTGGACGCCCGCGCGTGTGTACGCGAGGGGGATGCGGCTTTCTCGTGAGGTTTTCTCAACGAGGCATGGTTCCTTCCCGGCCAGCGCCTCGGAAGATGGCGGCGGGAACAGTCACGAGGAATAGCAAAGTTTGTTTGCGCTGTCCGGTTTTTTCCGGGCACAGGAGGCCCAAATGCATGGAAGCAGCAATGAAAGTGGAGTGGCGGCGATCTGCGAGCGGTTTGATCAGTCGCCTTTGCACCGACAGGCACAACGCGCGGATTCTTGGCAACCCGTGGTCGCGTGCGGCGCACAGCATGGTGCAAGGCTGGAGAATCCGCCTCAGTCGTCCGCCAGCCAAAGGCAATTCACGAGTGACGGCCAGGCCGACATGGAGGGTATTCGCCCGCCTGGCGTCCGGCATTGCCGCCACGAAAGCGAACCACGCTCGCAGGAGCGACTGGCATCTATGGGCCACTCGGCGCGTGACGGCTGGGAGCCGCTATATCCCCAAGGGGAAGCGGCAGTGGTGATTGCCGCCAGGCCGACGGGACCGGTGTCTACAGACAATGTGCTGCGTCTTCTGGAGCATCAACACTACCGTTGCGCCCTAACTGGACGAGCGCTCACGCCGCAAACGGCCGCTATCGACCACATCGTGCCCATCCGCCTTGGCGGCGAACACACCATCGAGAACACGCAGGTTCTACACAAGGACGTGAATCGTGCCAAAGGCTCCATGACGAGCGAGGAATTCATCGGCTTGTGCCGTGAAGTGACTCGCTGGGCAGACACTTCTTCAACGCACACGGAGGTGCATCCATGACGACCAGGACGTTCGATGTTGAATTGCGGCCCATTGAGGCCATCAAGCCATACCCGGGCAACCCGCGAGTCAACGACGACGCGGTTGATGCCGTGGCGGCGAGCCTGAAGGAGTTCGGCTTCCGCCAGCCCATCGTGGTGGATGCCGACGGCGTCATCATCGTCGGACACACCCGCTGGAAGGCGGCGAAGAAGCTGGGCCTGGCCAAGGTGCCGGTCCACGTGGCGACCGACCTGCCGCCGGAGAAGGTCAAGGCGTATCGCATCGCCGACAACCAGACCGCGACGCTGGCCGAATGGGACTTCGAGTTGCTGCCCATCGAGCTCAAGGACCTGCAGCAAGCCGACTACGACCTGAGCGTGCTGGGCTTCGACGATGACGAACTCGCCCACCTGCTCGACGGCGACGTGGCCGAGGGTCTGACCGACCCGGACTCGGTGCCCGAACCGCCGGACGATCCGATCACGCAGCGCGGCGACATCTGGGTGCTGGGCGATCACCGCCTGATGTGCGGCGACAGCGG
>CAYSBM010000720.1:0-1643 GCA_964429095.1 uncultured Solibacteraceae bacterium
AGTCCATCGCCATCAAACTGTTTTTCATCAAAACGGGGGACCCGGCACCGGAGATAGCGTCTGTCTCGCGGACGATACCGAAGACCACAAGGGTCCTGACGGCGGCGCTCGCAGAACTCTGTCGGGGGCCGGCGCCGCGCGATGCGGCGGCGGTTGTGGTCAATGAGATCACCCTGGTCGGGTCGCGCTGCGGGAGGCTCGATCCAGCGCTCGCGTTGTTAAGCAAGGGCCGGATCCGGACCGAAGGGTTAATTTCTGCGCGCTACCCCCTGGCCGAAGCTCCGGCGGCTTTCGCCCACGCCGCCCGGCGCGGCTGAAAGTGCTGCTGGCAGGCTGAACCGCCGGCTTGGAGGACGGGCAGCAGCAGATGAGACGGCCGCTGGCGGTCGTGATAGACCCTCTGGCGCGCGGTGCGCGCTTCGGTTTCCTCAGCGGCCGGCCGGCCGGTATTAAGATTGCGGGCGAAACGGGGGAAATTGCTGGAGGATATCTCCAAGCGCAGCGCGTGGCCTTTGGGAAAGACTACGGCGGGCGAGCCGGCCTGAATCTCCACGCGGTACACCTGTCCGGGTTTGGCTGGCACAGGCTCTTGCAGCGATTCGCGGTAACGCAGGCGCAGGATGCCGTCGGTCAGATTCAGGGCGCGTCCGTCCGGAAAAACGTCCACCAGCTTGGCGGTGAAATCGGTTTCCGGGGCCGAGGTGGAGACATATAACACGACGCGCACCGGGCCGGCTATCTGGAGGGGACGTTTGAGCCGCCGGCTGGTGTAAACCAGCACATCGTGACGGCGTTCCACGTTGTTCTGATCCAGAGGCCCCCACGGAAACACGCGTGGGTTGCAGCAAACCGCGCCGCCCGTGGTGGGCGCGGGCTTCATGGGATCGTAGAGAAAAGTGTCGGGGACCGTTGCATCAGGCGGGCGCGGGCGTAACGAGCCGTCTCCCGAAGAAGTATTGGCGCGGCCCCGGCTGGCGAGAAAAAAGGGCACGTACTTCACCCCTTCGGGCGGCCATTCGCGCGCCTCGCGCCACTGGTTGGCGCCCATGACAAAGTAACGCAAGGGTGGATCGGACGGCGTTGGGCCGGCGCCTTTGAGCCAGTGGTCAAACCATTCCAACTGCATCTTTCGTAATGGGATCCGCGACTCGGGGCCGTAGTCCACGTGCGCGAACTGGTAGGACATGTTGTGCGGCCAGGGACCCACGACAAGCCGGTTGGCGCGGCCGAGCCTGCGCAGCAGCACAAAAGCATCCAAGTCGCCCTCGACAAAGTTGTCATACCAGCCGCCAACAGCGAATACGGGGACACGAATCTTGCCGATGTGGCTGCGCACGCTGACCGACTCCCAGAAACTGTCGCGTGAGGGATGATCGAGGGCTCTCTGCCAGATTGCGGAGGTCCGGCCTGTAGCGGCACGGTCGGCTGTGCGCAGCGGTAAATGCCAGATGAACCGGCTGAACTCCGGCTTGGAAAAATCCGGCGCGCGCAGATTCTCCGACAACCAGAGCAGGCGATGGCCAAGCTTGAGAGCGCCGCCGGCCGAATAGTAGCGGTCCTGGTAGTCGTCGTCGCCTGAGACGACCGGAAAGATGGCCTTCAGATGCGGGTTGCCGGAAAGCGCCGCCTGCCATTGGACTATG
>CAYSBM010000721.1:0-1633 GCA_964429095.1 uncultured Solibacteraceae bacterium
GCCCAGCGCGCGCTGCGCTGGGGGCGCTCTCTCGCGGCCGACTTCGGCGTGGCGCCGGAGCGGAGCGGCATCATGGGGTTTTCTGCCGGAGGTCATCTGGCTTCCAGCGCCGGAACCCACTTCGACCGCGGCAATCCCAACTCGCCCGATCCCGTCGAGCGCGCCAGTTGCCGGCCCGATTTTCTGGTTCTTTGCTATCCGGTGATCAGCTTCACCACCCCGTACGCGCACCGCGGCTCGATGCGTAATCTCCTGGGCGAAAATCCAGACCCGAAGCTCGTGGAATACCTGTCCAGCGAGAAGCAGGTCACCGCCGATACGCCGCCGGCCTTCCTCTTCCACACCACCGCCGACTCCGGCGTTCCGGCGGAAAACTCCATCCTCTTTTACATGGCGCTGCACGAAAAAGGCGTCCCGGCCGAGCTGCACATTTATGAGCGCGGTCCGCACGGCGTGGGCCTGGCGCCTTTTGAGCCGGTCCTGTCCACCTGGGGCGACCGCCTCAAGGACTGGATGAAGCTGCGCGGTCTGCTGCCGTAAGGGCGGCCCTATTGTCCGTATGCCAGGCGGCAGAACTCGCCTCGTGTGAGCGGTCTTTGCGGCACGGGCAGTCCGGCCTTCTGCGCCCACTCGGCTGCCTCGGCTGCGCTTAGCGTCTCCCGTGAACGCGCGTAGTAATCCTTGAACCACCCTTTTGTGCCGTAATACTGCATTGCGGCGTAAGCCGGGTCCTGGCGGTCGATGTCCTTAAAGTAGGTTATGACTTGACCCTGGCCCAGCAGGATGCGCTGCAAGCGGTCGACATCGATGTTGCGCGGCATGGTATGGCTGGCGATGGATAACTGCGCCGCCACGCCTGCCGCCTGGCCCAGAGCCATCCAGGTGGGTTCCAGCCGGATGGTTGAAAAGGCCACATGCGTCGTGGACGCGGCTACCGGAACCAGCAACCCGTCGACATCCTTGGGCACCATGATGCGATAAGGGATCTGGTAGGGCTGCGTATACTGGTCCAACATCAACAAGTACCCTTCCAGCGCTATGTCGTGCCCAGGTTGCCGCTTGCGGACCGGGAAGCTGTCTATGGGAAACTCGCCCGCGGCGATGCTGTCGGCATGAATGCGCGTGCGGCCCAACTCCGGCCCCACAATCACATCGTTTTCGCTCAAGGTGTACTCGCCCACAACGCGCCGCGCCTCGCGCACGTACAACTGCCAGGGGAAATTGCCATTGTCCTGGAACTCGTCCTTCGCCAGGTGATACTTCTTGGTCAGTTCGCGGTGTTCCAGCGGGATGGCCGGATCGTTTTGCAAGAAATACAGCAATCCCAGCGTCAGGTCGCGTATCCGCGCCGTGATGCGCTCGCGCGCATCCCAGTCCGCCTCCACGTAGCCCTCGTTCTCCTCGGCGAAAGGAAAGCCCAGCGGCCGCGGGTTCATATTGACGTCGGTTTTCTGGTTCGGGATCACTGCGATCGACAGGGCGCGGACCACAGTATTAAAGGTGGGCGCAAAGTAACCCAAGCCCGGTTTCATGACCCGCGGAGGACCGAAGCGTCCCGCTTTCCAGTCATCGATATAGCCCAGGTAACGGCTGCGGTCGTAGTTCGGCGGCGGCTGGTTGAGCACGCGGCTGT
>CAYSBM010000722.1:0-1621 GCA_964429095.1 uncultured Solibacteraceae bacterium
GGCAGGGGATGCACTTGCCGCAGCTCTCGCGCTGGATGAAGTCCATGAAGAACTTCGCGACGTCGACCATGCAGTTGTCTTCGTCCATGACCACCATGCCGCCCGAGCCCATGATGGAGCCCAGTTGCGCCAGAGTCTCATAGTCGACAGCCGTGTCAAACATCTCCTGTGGAATGCAGCCCCCCGACGGCCCTCCCGTTTGCACGCTTTTCACCGTCCGGCCGTGGGGCGCACCGCCGCCAATGTCGTAAACAAACTTGCGCAACGGCGTGCCGAGCGGCATTTCCACCAGCCCCGTGCTGCACACCTTGCCCACCAGCGAGAAAACCTTTGTCCCGCTGCTCTTGGTGCTGCCGGTCTCGGTGAACCAGGCGGGCCCCTTGATGACGATGGGCGCGATGTTGTACCAGGTTTCGACGTTGTTGATGTTGGTGGGCTTTCCAAACAGGCCCTTTTGCGCAGGGTAGGGAGGCCGGGGCGTGGGTCGTCCCGCTTTCCCCTCCAGCGAACGGATCAAGGCGGTCTCTTCGCCGCAGACGAAGGCGCCGGCTCCTTCCACCAGCGTCAGGTTGAAATTGAAGCCGCGGCCCAGAATGTTTTCTCCCAGCAAGCCGTACTCTTTGGCCTGTTCGATGGCGCGGCTGAGCCGGTGCACGGCCAGCGGATATTCGGCGCGGATATAAATGATGCCTTCGCGTGCCCCCATCACGACGCCGCCGACGCGCCTCGCCTCGATGAGCGCGGGGGGGGCGCTTTCACTCTCGTTGCGGTGCATGTAAGCGCCGGGGGCGCCTTCGTCGGCGTTGCAGACGATGTATTTGGGCTCGTCGGCGGCGCGCCGCAAGAACTCCCACTTGATGCCTGTCAGGTAGCCCGCCCCGCCGCGGCCGCGAAGCTTGGACGCTTTGACCTGCTCGATCACCGCAGCCGGATCGGCGTCAATCAGGACCTTATAGAGAGCCTGGTAGCCGCCCACGGCGATGTATTCCTCGATATCGCCGGGGTTGATGAGCCCCGCATTTCTCAGAACGATCTTTTTCTGACCGTTGAAAAACGGGATTTCATTCCAGTTGGGCAGGTCGGGGTAACCTTCCCCGTATTTCACATGGCCAGTGATATGGTCCCAGTCCTCTATCTTGCACAAGACCAGTTCGCGCGGGATTTCGCCGGCCGCCGTCTCGTCCAGGATGCGTTCGACGTGGTTGTGTTGCACCCGGTGCAGAATCACCAGCGGCTTGCCGGGCAGCCACACATTCACCAGCGGTTCTTCAGCGCAGAAGCCAAAACAACCGACCCTCGCCAGTTGGCAGCCAAAACCGCGCCGGTCAATGGCGGAGGCGAAAGCATGGTAGACTCCCTCGGCGCCGTTGCCGGAGCCGCAGGTGCCCATACCCACAGCGATGCGCGGGCGTGGCGGCAACAGCTTCGCCATACCCGACTCCCGCACCGCATTAAAGGTGCTGAAGTCACTGATTCGCATGTTTTCCAGGATCCCTTTCCAGGTGGTCGAGTTCGCGCTTCAAGGCCTGTTCATTTACGTGGCCGAGAATGTTGTGGTTTATCTCCACCACCGGCGCCAGCGCGCACTGTCCGAAGCAGGCCACCGTGCGCAGCGTGTACT
>CAYSBM010000723.1:0-1617 GCA_964429095.1 uncultured Solibacteraceae bacterium
TTTCATGGAATGGAATGAGTCGTTCAGTGTAAGAATACCGGAGATCGACCAGCAGCACCGCCAGCTTGTGGACATCATCAACAGGCTCCATGACGCCATGCGCGACGGTGGCACGCAGACAAAGGTGGCTTCAGTGGTGAATGATTTGTTGGCCTACACGCGTTACCATTTCACTCACGAAGAGAAGATGATGGAGGCGGCCGGCTATCCGGCTCTTGCAGATCACCTTGGCGCCCACAAGTCGCTTGTGGCAGAGGTGGAGCGCTTGCGGGAACAGGTTGCCGGCGGCAAGGCCTCCGCTCCGCTTAAGCTGATGGCTCTCTTAAAAGACTGGCTGGCCACGCACATTTTAAGAACCGATATGGCTTATAGCGGTCATTTGAGAGCCTGGCGAGCGTTTTGAGCGCTGGCGGCCAGCGGTGGGCGAGGCACGGGACCGGTCGTGTACACTGCTATTGAAGCCCTAACGACGAATGAAACCCGCTCCCCAAGACTGGTCTAAGTTGCGAGTCTATCCGCTGGCTGAACGCCAGAGTCTGACCAAGGCCGAAGAAATCCTGGTGGATCCGGACTCGGCGCCGTGCGAGTGCCCGCCTGAGGTGTCGCGCATGGCGAGGGATGCCGCCGCGGCCATCGCCAGGGCGCGCCAGCGCGGCTCGGGCGTTATTCTCATGTACGGCGCGCACTTGCTGCGCAACGGCGCGGCGCTGATTCTGGAACGCATGATGTCGCGCGGCTGGCTCACGCACTTGGCCACCAACGGCGCGGGTACGATCCACGATTGGGAATACGCGTGGCTGGGCCGCTCGACCGAAAGCGTCGAAAAGAACGTCGCCACCGGTTCCTTCGGCGCGTGGGACGAGACGGGCCGTTACATACACCTGGCTTTGCTGGCTGGAGGGCTGAGCGGCGAAGGCTACGGCGCCGCGCTGGGCCGCTTCATCTGGGAGGACGGCGCCTGGCTGCCGCCGGCCGAAGAGCTGGAAACGGCCCTGGCCGCCGAGCCGGCGCATCCTCTGGCCCCGGCGAGAGCAGACCTGCTGGTGACCATGCGCCGCTGGAATATCCCGGGCGGGCGCATCGCGCTCGAACACCGTTACAAGCATGCCTCAATCCTGGCGCAAGCTTTCCGCCATCAGATCCCCATGACTGTGCACCCCGGCGTTGGCTACGATATCATCGCTGTCCACCCCATTTTCAATGGCGCGGTGATCGGGCGCGCCGCGGGCATCGATTTCCGCTTGATTGGCGACTCCATGGAAACGCTGGATGACGGTGTGGTGCTTTCCATCGGCAGCGCTATTATGGCTCCGCAGGTGTTCGAGAAGAGCCTGAGCTGCGTGAACAACCTCCGCCTACAAGCCGGCCGGCCCATCGTGAGCGGCCACACCATCTACGTTGTCGACTTGCAAGACGGAGGAAACTGGGATTGGACCCAGGGTGAGCCGCCGAAGACCAGCCCTGCGTATTACCTTCGCTTCTGCAAGAGTTTTTCGCGCATGGGCGGCCGGATGCATTACGTACAATCCGACAACGTGACCTTCTTGCACCATATTTTCAGCGAAATCACGCGGCTTTAGATGGCAGCCGGGCGATTGCCAAACGGCCAGACCGTGA
>CAYSBM010000724.1:0-1600 GCA_964429095.1 uncultured Solibacteraceae bacterium
CGGGTGGACCGCGACGCCGGTGAAGGTGACGTTAAGCGGACAGGACGCGGGGCAAACTTTCGAGGTGAAGGCAGAGAAGTCGGGTGAAGGGCAGTTGTATTGGACGGCGAAGGCGTCGATGCGATTGCTGGCGGGCGAGGTGGTCGAGCCGGCGGATTCGGGTTTGAGATTGCGGCGCGAATACTTCCGGCTCACGCCGGTTCATGAAGGCGGACGCATCCTGCACCAGTTGACACCGCTCGAAGGAAAAGCCAACCTGGGCGATCTCATCGCATGCAGGCTGACCGTAAGTGGCGCCGATCAGCGGTACGTGCTGGTGGAAGACCCCTTGCCAGCGGGGGCGGAAGTTGTCGCGCGGGATGATTTGTACAGGATCAAAGGCGCGCCGCCGTGGTGGCGGGCGGGTTGGGCGAGAAGGCAAGTGAGGGATTCGAAGGTCGGATTCCTGGAATCGTGGCTGTGGAAGCGCGGCGCGGAGTATATGTACCTTTTCCGGGTGACGACGGCCGGCACAATTCAAGCGCCGCCGGCGCGCGTAGAACCGATGTATCAGCCGGAGATCTTCAGCGCATCGGCGGCTGAGAGAATCGAGGTGACCAGACCATGACGACGATGGAGACGTTGAAGGCAGCGGTTGGAGATGTGCGGTCGAAGCCGTGGGCGCCGCTGATTGGCGCGGCGGCTGTGGTGGCCTGGTGCGCGCTTTTCTACTTCTGGCTGGGCATGCCGCTGGGCGGGTTGCTGGAACTCGTGGTTGTCGTGATTTGCGGAATGGCGCTGGCGGGCGGCCTTGGCGTGATGGTGCAGCAATCACTGATTCTGTACCGCGTTGAGTATGGAAAGGCGGTGCGATTGCTCGGAGCCGCTGAGTTCTGGATCGGTTTGCTGGCGTTCATCGCCGCCGGGTTGCTGCTGCCGTGGTGGTTGATCCAGTGGGTGCCGGAGTTCAAGGGACTGATCATGCAGGCGGCGAGCGCCGTTGTGAGGTTTACGATTGCAGCGCTACTGTTCGTGACAGCCTGGCTGTTGCTTTGCGCGGTGATGAGGAGGGTGATGGAACGTGGCGGAATTGACGAGATTGATCCGGACAGGCCGCTTTCTCTCGGTGGTTGAGGGCGATATCACGCGGATCGCCGTCGATGCGATGGCGAATGCGGCCAATGGCGCGCTGGCTGGAGGCGGCGGCGTGGACGGCGCGATCCACCGGGCCGGCGGGCCGGTGATCATGCAGGAACTGAACCAGATCCGGCCACGGGTCGGACGGTTGGAAGCGGGCCAGGCGGTCGCGACATCGGCGGGCAGGTTGCCGGCGAAATGGGTGTTTCATGCGGTCGGACCGGTGTACCGCAATGGACGAAGCGGCGAGCCGGAGGCGCTGGCAAACTGTTACCGGACGTGCTTGAAGATGGCAGAAGAGCGAGGGGCCCGGACCGTCAGTTTTCCCTCGATCAGCACGGGCGTCTATGGGTATCCGATGGAGGAGGCGGCTGGTATCGCGGTGAGGGAGGCGGCACGGTTTTTGGCCAGCGAGGCAGTATCGGGTGAAAAGGGTGTGTTGGTGGCGTGTGGCCGTGATGCTTTGGCGATTACCGCGCAAGCG
>CAYSBM010000725.1:0-1599 GCA_964429095.1 uncultured Solibacteraceae bacterium
CCGGCGGATGCTCGGGCGAGTGGACAGCCTTGATGCCGTACATCTGGCAAAACGCCTGGACGTCCCGGCGGTGATCGCCATAAAAGACCACTTGATGGAACCCCTGAACGTCGCGTGCGTCTTCCACCCGGTCCATAGCAATTTCGAAATTTGTGCGGCATCCGCCCGCCGGCGGAGTATCCACGTTCGCCACCACCTTGCCTGTATCAACGATCAACTCCGAGGCAATCCGAAAGCGAACCAGCGTGACCGGCTGCCCCACCCGCCACAAGACCTGGAGTGAAACACCGATATTGGATTCCGAATGCGAGCGCAGGATGTACGGTTCGGCAGGTTGACCAAACCCGTTCAGCAGCGTCGGGCTGACACAGTGCGCGGCGATAAGCAGATTCTTGACCGTTTCCGGAACCGGATCATTCATGAATCCCGGCTTATCAAACAAATAGCTGGTGAGCAGAAGCGAGATGGCGCCAAACACATCCGCCTCGCAACCGTAAGTGACGCCTGCGTCCTGGAAGATCGTGGCAGCCATGCAAGGAGGGGTGGGCACAACTTTGGCCGTCACCATGCCCAGGCAGTCCGTGGTGATGGCGTTTGATTCCTCCTGGCGCAGCAGACGCTTGGCAGCCATAAAAGAGCGCGCCGCGTTGATGGTGTCCTGGTCGCTCGGTTCGACGATCTTTCTCGCCTGCCGGCGCATCTTACGTGCGACTTCGCGCGCTTCCTCGGTTTCAGGCATTTGGGCAAACAGGTCGCTGAGTGAGGAACGGGGGATGCGCCGAACCTTGGTGCCCAACAGTTCCAGCGTTTCTTCCTTGCGCTCTTTGCCAGCCACCACAAGCAAGCGCGTCTCGGCCAATTGCCGTTTGGCGCGCACCATGCGCATTGCCTGCTCAACGGCGCCGGTCTCCAGACTGGAGATTACGTGCACTCCCGGGCGGCGCGAAATCTTGAGCACATGGCCCGTGAAGGCCATGCCCACCGGCGCGAAGATGATGGCTGGAACCCCACCGTCGGCGGCGATCCGGTCTGCCATCTTCCAGCATCCCATGTGCTCGATGCGTATCAGCACGGCGTCCGGTTTCTCCGCCTGGACCTTACGGATGAAGACTTCCAGTTCTTCGCCCGTCACGATGGCGGCAGGCTCCAGGTCTAAGCCGACGCCCAACCGGGCGGCCGAAGCAACGAACTTGCCTGTATACTCCCTGTTCTTGCCCTCAACATCGTAAGAGGTACCGGGCCATCCCAACCAATAAGGCAACTTCTGGCGCACGGCTACGCTCAGGATTCTCACCTTCGGTTTTGGCCGGAAGCTGGCGAGATCGATGTACTCGGCCAATTGTTTGGATTCCTGGGACTTCCCCCAGATCGATGAGCCGGCGGCAGCGGCGGCGCCCAGAAAACAACGTCGCGACAGGGCGCAACACGAACACCGTTTGGCACTAAACTTGTCCTGCATGCTGTCTCTCCATTCGATAAGAGGTCTAAGCGGTCCGGACGATTATATACCAGGCGAGGGCGCCAAGGTGCCGTCACCGGGGCGCAATGTCGGTAGCATGTGAGTTGTCCGGTTGAATTAGCAAGTGAATTGTCCGGCCG
>CAYSBM010000726.1:0-1597 GCA_964429095.1 uncultured Solibacteraceae bacterium
GCGCAGCCTGCTTAATCTGGTGTACCTGGCGTTGCTGGTGAATTTTGCCGCGTCTTTTCTTCTGGCGGCCTTAGGGGTGGACCTGCTAACCAGCATCTCGGCGGTGGTGGCCTGCATGTTCAACATCGGGCCAGGTCTGGGCACGGTGGGACCTGCGGAAAATTACGCTCATCTGCCGGCGGCTGCAAAATGGGTCCTGGGAGGCTGCATGATTGCCGGACGTCTGGAATTTTACACTCTGTTGGTGGTTTTCATTCCGGCGTTTTGGAGAAAATAACCGGCTGTGCCGCCGGTCTTCAAGCGCCGATCAGGTCCCGGACCTTGGATAGGAGCACCTCGGGCCGCACCGGCTTTTCCAGGATGCCTCTAGCGCCCATTTTCTGGGCGGCGGCCAATAAGTCCGTAAGCCTGCCGGTGATCGCTAGAATTTTCAACTCGGGACGCTTCCTGCGCAATTCCCAGATGAGTTCCAAGCCGTTGCAGTCCGGCATCACCAGATCGGTAATCAACAAGTCAATCTGTTCACGGGCCAGCACGTCCAGAGCTTGCTCCCCCGTGGATACCTCGATGACTGTGTAGCCGTGGTTTTTCAGCGTCTGCCGGAGCACGCCACGCACCTCGTCGTTGTCGTCCGCAATCAGAATGCGGGCCTGCTTTCCAGGCTGCTTCGAGGCTTCCGCCAGCGCCTGAGAGAGTTGTTCCTTTGTGAACGGTTTGGCAATGACCACGGCTGCTGCGTTCCCGCCGGGGCCGCCGAGGGCCGGATGAGACGGGAAACCGGTGGCGAATACTACGGCCAGATCCGGGTGGATGGCCTTGATCTTCTCCGCCAGCTCCGCACCGTTCATTGCTGGCATCACCACATCCGTCACCAGGGCGTGGATCCTCCCTGGATGGCGCCTGCAAAGCTCCAGCGCGGCGGCCCCGTCGGAGGCTTCCAAGGCTTCATATCCCAAAGCGCGGACCATCCCGGCCGTCAACTCAAGAACCTCGGGGTCGTCTTCAACCACCAGCACGGTCCTGAGGCCGATAGCTTCGGTGCGAGGGGCTAACTTGAAGCTTGGTGGCCGGGTTGCCGGCTCTCGGGTGGCGGGCAAGTAAACACGCATAATCGTGCCCGCTCCAGGGGCGCCCTCCGCATAAATGCCGCCGCCCACTTCCCGGACCGTGCGGCAAACAAGCGAAAGTCCCGGGCGCTTGTCCAGCCCCGGCCATTGCGGGCTGGGGCAGGGCTCCAGGATGCCCGGCGCCGGTCCTTCGCCGGTGTCGGTGAAAGCCAGCATGACATAGTCGCCTGGGGGCAGTGAAACGAAAGGTGCGGGCTGGCTCTGGCTGAGATGAAAGTTGTCGGTTTCGATGTAAACGTCGCCGCCGCCGGGCATGGCGTCGCGCGCGCTGGCGGTCAGTCCGAGAAGAATCTGTTGCAATTGCAGCGGGTCAATTCTTACGTTCCAGAGCTCTTGGCGAAGGCTGAGATGAAACCGGAGGTCTTCTCCTCCCATCTGGCGCAGCAATTCAACCACCTCTGTAAGCAAGAAATTGATGTTGACCACCCGCGGATCCGGCGCCTTCAGATTCTCAAGATTGAATAATTGCC
>CAYSBM010000727.1:0-708 GCA_964429095.1 uncultured Solibacteraceae bacterium
GGTGTGCGCTTGATGCCTGTATTTTTATGCGACTTTTCTGCCCCACTTTGCGTATATAAGTTCAGGAAGTCACCTCAACACTGGATATTGGGGATGAAACCATCCTAATAGTCCAGACATCACAAGACCGAAAGCCTGAACGTTTATTGGAGGTAAAACGATGAACGACCGCCCTGGTTGTCTGATTGGCTTATTGAAGCTCTTCTTGCTGCGCCTTGGGTTTGACTGGGCCCAGAATTCTGTCGGCTACGGGCGCGGCGGGTGTTTGGGCTGCGGCTGCGGCACGATCATATTGATCATTGCCATCATCATCTTCTTCCAGATCATCTTTGGCACCGATTGGCTCAACCTGGTTCACAGCCTGCCGGCTTTGCTGATGATGTAGAGGAGCCGGTTTACATCTCCTGCCTGTCGCGGTCGGGCGGGTGGATGTTGAGTCCTTTCCCCAGCTCCAGAGTCCGTTCATAAGCGGCCCATACTGCGCGCGACAGGGCCGTGCGGAAGCCGGCCTTTTCCAGGTAATAGAGCGCCTGAGCGGTTGTTCCTCCGGGCGAAGTCACCTGGTTGCGCAGCTGAGCGGGGTGAGTCTTGTGCTTATCGTAGTAGGATACTGAGCCCAGGATGGTCTGCATCACCAGCTGCTCGGCGATCCGGCGTGGAACCCCCATGTGCACGCCGGCATCGATCAGTGCTTCCATGAACAGGAAC
>CAYSBM010000727.1:718-1591 GCA_964429095.1 uncultured Solibacteraceae bacterium
CGGGCCGGTGCCCGACAGCGCCGTGGCCATATCCAGGTATGTCTCTTCCTCAACGAAAACTTGCTGGCCGAGAGCGCCGAGGATGCGGCAGGCCAGGTCGTGCTGCTGCGGAGTGACCGAAGCCGAAGCTGCCCAGACAGTAATGCCCTCTCCAATTTGGGCAGGGGTGTTGGGCATTGACCGCACCACAGCCGGGTGCCTTAATCCCTCCGAGATTGTCTGGATGGTCGCGCCAGCAATGATCGACAGTACCAGGGCGTGTTCCTGAATAGCGCCCTCCAGCCCCTTCAGAACCTTTTGCAGACGCTGAGGTTTGATAGACAGAATGACCACATCTGCCTGCTGGGCCGCCAGCCGGTTGTCGGTAAAAGGCCGCACCCCGTAGCGGCTGTTCAGCTCTTCGACGCGCTCGATGCGCGGGCCGGAAGCCAGAATGCTCTCTGGCGTGGTGATGTTTTGCCGCAACAGACCGGCAATGATTGCTTCGGCCATGGCGCCTGGGCCGATCAGGGCGATTGTCTTTGTTTCGTTCATCACTGGGCCGATTTCCTATTTTTATCTTGTGTCTTCTGAACTGCTCCACCTGGCAAAAATAGCCATCGATAACAGCCTTCCGGCGCTCTCTTCCTGTAATACCACCTCACCAGACTCTGTCTGGCCGGAGAACCGCTGCATTACCTCGCTGACTGCATAATACAAAGTCAGCGCTGATGCTTTGACCGCGTACGCCGTCAGAACGATGAAACGCGGCTGATCCGAAAGCACATCCCGGCATGCCGCCAGAAGTTCGGGCAGCAGCTTGTAGAACTCCCACACTTCGCCTTTCGGCCCGCGGCCAAACTTCGGCGGGTCGAGGATCAGCCCATCGTAGCA
>CAYSBM010000728.1:0-1589 GCA_964429095.1 uncultured Solibacteraceae bacterium
CGTGGCAGCCGTAGCCCCGCTGGCCGGATTCACTGCCAGCCAGTTGCCGCCCGAGACCGTGGAGACCGTAGCGATAAATGCCAGCGGCGTGCCGCTGGACTTCAAGGTTAAGACCTGCGCCGGTGGAACCAGGGCATTGATCTGATAGTTGAATTTCAGCGTGCTCGGCGTCACCGCAAGCATCGGTGTGGCGCTCACCACCAGCGTGACGCTCACTGTTTGTGGGCTGTTGGAGGCCCCCGCCGATTCCAGCCGCACCGCGCCCGTGTAGGTGCCGATCGCCAGCGCTCCAGGGTTCACCGCCACAGTCACCATCCCCGGCGTTGAACCGCTGGCCGGAACAGCGCTCAGCCAGTTGCCTCCCGAACTGGTCGAGACGCTGGCCGTATAGTTGAGAGCTGTCCCGCTGGAAGAAACCATGAAGGCCTGCGGATCAGGCACCGTCGGGCTGCCTAGCTGGTAGTAGAAATTCAACGCGCCCGGCGAAACCGACATCACGGGACTGGCCGCAATCACCAGGGTCACCGTTACCATCTGCGGGCTGTTGGAAGCGCCCGGCATTGTAACCGTGATGGTTCCCGTATAGGTTCCAGGCGCGAGAGAGCCGGGCACCACCCGCACTCCCAGCTTGCTGGGCGTCGTGGGCCAGGAAGTCGGAGACACTACCAGCCAATCGCCTCCTCTCGCCGTACTGCTGGTCACGGTAAAAGGCAGATCGGTCTTGGTGGCCACGACGTCCAAGGTCTGCTCGGGCGGGACCGCCGCGCCCACCTGGTAGTTAAAGGTCAGCAATCCGGGGCTTACGTTAAAGGTGGGCGCCTCGCTGACCACCAGGTTTACGGTTACCGTCACCGGGCTGTTGGATACACCGGAGGCGCTGATGCGGATCGTACCCACCTGGCTGCCGGTGGGGGCGAAGGCAGGGTTGATCGACACGGTCACCGTGGCGTCCGTCCTGGTGGCGCTGGAGCTCACATTCAGCCACGGAACGCCGGTATCGGTGAAGTGTGTGATCGAGAAATCCAGCGGCGTCCCACTGGAAGAGATCGTGAAGGTCTGCGCCGCCGGGACCGGGTCCCCTCTCTGGTAGTTGAAAGATAGCGAGGTCTGCGAAACGATCAGCAGCGGAGTCGTGCTGACTTGCAGGGTCACCGGCACGCTTACCGGAGTGTTTGCAGCGCCCTCGGAAGCCACTCTCACCGTACCCGTGTAGGTTCCTTCGGCCAACCCCGCGGGGTTCACGCTGACGCTCAAGTTACCGGGAGTGGTCCACGGCGTGGAAGGCGCAACGTTCAGCCATGCGCCACCGCTGGCGGTGGTGGCCGAACCCGTATAGGTGACCGCCGTGGGGCTGCTGGTCACGTTCAGGATCTGCGCGGCCGGCACGGCGCTTCCGATCTGGTAATAGAAAGTGAGGGCAGAGGGGCTGACCGACAACGTGGGCAACGTCTGGGCAGCCGCAGGAGCCAGCGCTAGACAAATCATCGCCACAGCGAGCAAACCGAACTTGTTCATGGAACGATTCGATGAAAACATAGGACACCTCCCAAGGCCAGGCACACGAGCAGGACGCGAGCTGCGAATTTTCA
>CAYSBM010000729.1:0-1581 GCA_964429095.1 uncultured Solibacteraceae bacterium
GCCAATTTCGGGGCGCGTTTGCTCACTGCTCTTCCCTGCTGAGCAACACAAGGTCGTAAACTTTCAGATACGGAATTACAAACATCACTTCGCCTTGTGGGCTGCGGGTCAGCGGTAGAAGCCGGCTTGTGACCCCATCGGGGCTGGCCAGCACGGCTTGGCTTATCTGGAAACCGGCGGGCGGGTGGATGCGCGCCTTCAGGTTGGTTTGCGGCCGCTTGGGGTTGTAATTAACAAGGTGCAGCAGCCCAGTGCGATGGATACACATGGGGGCGCTGTCAGCTGCGCCGACAGGCCACCGCCGGCGGCCCAAGTGACGGCCTCGGCCAGGTCGCTGTGGTTGCGCGGCAGCTTCCAGTATTGGTTGCTGAAGGTGTAGTTCATGGCCGCCTCGGGAGGCTCGAGGGAGGGCTCGATCCGCGGCAGGTACACAACACGTCCCTTCCCATATGTGTTGCGAATGGGTTTGTTCGGCGCGTTTCGGGCGGGAGGCTGACTGATGCCGAACAGGTCAGCCAGGGCGAAGTGGGAACGGTGCAATCTCCATTCCGTCAGTAGAGAGGTGTTCCCTGTGGCCACCAGGCCGCCGCCGGCGGCAACAAAGGCGCGAATCCGCGCGCACTGTTGGTCGCAGAGTGCGTCCTGATCGGCCAGGACCAGAACTTTATACTCGTTCAGCCGGGTAAGGTGGCAGTCGAAGATCAGGGTAAACGGAAGGCGCGACTGAATGAGTACCTGCTCGGCCAGCGTCTTGGCCACCAACGACACGGCAGGATTGAACTCGACCGAAGCGAACGAATGCAGCACGGCGGCGTCCGCCACGACGCGAGTGCCTGCCAGATCGCGCTTGTGGCGGTGAAAGAAGCGGATGTATTCCTGCGCCTCGGCTGTGAGCGTGGTTCCATCCGCATTCACCGGCCCCACGTCACCGAGGTTGAGGTCGTTATAGGCCATGGCCTCAGCCAGCAACAGATGGGAAGGTGAGCGGGGTTGGGTCTAGCCCGGGCCACTGCATACGAACAGCGACTTGCCCATGCTTCGGACGGCTTTGAACGAACGGATCTTAGAGATCAACCGGCCGTCATCGGTCCATTCGGCATAGTTGGGCTCCTCGCTCCAGACGATATCGCCGTGCTGTAGCAACGCGCCGTAGTCGATGCCTTCGCGCCAGCCCTTATTTTGCGCGAAATTCAGGTTGGGGTTTCCTTCGAGCGCCACTTCCCGGTTGAGCGAGTGCAGATAGTGATCAAACTCAGCGTAGTGGCGGGCTACGCTGGAGGCCCGGAAGCGGGCCCACTCCTGCATCAGCGGGTTGACCAGCTCTTCAATGGCGATGGGTCCCGACAGGGTATTCCAGGGTGGAGGCGCAAGTTGATTCAAACGCGCGAAGCCGAAACGCTGGCTGAGACGGGCATCGCTATAAGCCGCTCTGAGGAAAGCACGGAAAGACGTCGTACAGTGCTCACAGCGGCACGATCGTGGTTCCGCCCACATCTGCATCTGATCGAAATGAATGAGGTCCAGTTTCAATTGCTCCACGCCCAGCCGCATCACCGTCTTAAGGAATGCCCTATAGCCGGG
>CAYSBM010000730.1:0-1580 GCA_964429095.1 uncultured Solibacteraceae bacterium
TCTGGGCCGCTGACACCTTGACCGGCACGTGGTGGCTGGCGGCGTAAGCGACCGCGTCTTCGCGTGAAACGATGTTCCATTCCCTCCAGGGCGCGATCACCGGAAGATGCGGAGCCAGCGCCTTATAGGTCAGCTCAAAGCGCACCTGGTCATTGCCTTTGCCAGTGCAGCCGTGCGCCAGCGCGTCGCAACCGGTCTTCAAGGCCACTTCCACTTGCAGCTTCGCCAGCAGCGGCCGGGCGATCGAGGTTCCCAGCAGGTATTTATGCTCGTAAACGCCTCCGGAGCGAACCAGTGGCCACAGGTAATCCCGGACAAACTCTTCCCGGAGGTCGCGGATATAGACTTCCGAAGCGCCCGTCCGGAGCGCCTTCTCTTCCAGACCGCTTAACTCATCGCCGCCCTGGCCGATGTCGCCGCACACGGCGACCACCTGGCAGCCGTAATTTTCCTTCAGCCACGGAATAATGATGGAAGTATCCAGCCCGCCGGAGTAAGCGAGCGCAACTTTTTTCGGTTTCATCATAAGATCAGGTTCCTTGTCAGAGGGCCATCAATAGCAGCGCTTTCTGGGTGTGCAGACGGTTCTCGGCCTGGTCGAACACGGCCGATTGCCGGGATTCAATCACCGCATCCGTTACTTCCTCGCCGCGCTTGGCCGGCAAGCAGTGCATGAAAAGAGCATCCGGCGCAGCCAGCGCCATCAATTCCTCGGTCACTTGATAGGGCTGAAAGTCCAGGCGCCGCTGCGCCGCCTCCTCTTCCTGCCCCATGCTGGCCCAGACGTCGGTATAGACGGCGTCGGCGCCGCTCGCCGCGGCTTCCGCGTCGTGTCCGGCGGTGAGCTTGGCGCCCGTTTCAGCCGCCAGTTCCAGCGCTTGGTTCACGATGCGCGTCTTGGGTTCGTAGCCGCGCGGCGTGGCGATAGCGAAATTTATGCCCAACCGGGCGCAGGTCAGCATCAGCGAGTGCGCCACGTTGTTGCCGTCGCCCAAAAAGGCCAACTTCAACCCCGCCAGCTTTCCCCGGTGTTCTTTCAAGGTAAAGATGTCAGCCAGCGCCTGGCAGGGATGATAGAGGTCGCTCAAGGCGTTAATCACCGGCACCGAACTCCAACGCGCCAGCTCGTCGATCGTGCGCTGTGAAAAGGTTCTTGCTACGATCACCTGTGTCCAGCGGTCCAGGTTACGCGCCACGTCCTGCCAGAGACCGGCTGTATTGCTGGGGATCACGCTTCACATGGGCGGTCAGCTCCAGCAAGCAGTTCAGTTCAGCCAGACTGAGGTCGAGGTCACGCGTAAAATCCGGCGCCGCCATCTTGGGGTAGCGCCGGCTTGACTCGGCGGCGTTCACGATGACGCTCCTGTTCCCTGGTGACGGGATGAATATTTAATCACCAATATGAATAATTACACACTTGCGGGCTGGAGGTCAATTTAAGCAGGGCGAAGAAAAAGGGGTGGCCCTTACCGGCCACCCCTTGGCGAATCGATCTGCTTTCGCAGTTAGAACATGTGCTTCAGTCCGAGTTGCACCCGACGCGGGTCGCGCGCGGTGGTGATGCGTCCGCACGCGGCGCG
>CAYSBM010000731.1:0-588 GCA_964429095.1 uncultured Solibacteraceae bacterium
GGCGGCTTCGGCGAAGCGCGAAGTATCCAGCAGCCAGGCCTGGATGTTCGCTTCGGAAAGCGCCGCGGCGCTCAATTCAGCCGCGTATGGTTCGTAATCTTTCCAGGTCCATTCCAGAACCTGCAAAGGATCCTGACGGAGTTGTTCAAGCATGGATTGACCTTTCAAATGGGTGAGGGGGAAAAGGGAAACAATCAGGCCTGCCGTAGGGAGAACTTTTGCAGGCCGGGCGAATTAGAGCGCGGGTTTGCGCAGGTGCCAGTCCGTGACCTGCTGGTAGGCGTGCGCCATGCGGAACAGGATATCTTCGCGGAAATGCGGACCCATCAACTGCATGCCCACCGGCAGCCCGTTTCGGTCGAAACCGGCCGGGAAGGCCAGCCCCGGCACCCCGGCCAGGTTGGCCGGCAGAGTGAAAACGTCTTCCAGATACATAGCCAGCGGGTCGTCGGTGTGTTCGCCCAGGCGGAAGGCCGTGCTGGGCGCGACCGGCGCGGCGATGGCGTCCACGGAATCAAACGCGCTTTCAAAGTCGCGCTTGAGCAGGGTGCGCACCTTCTGCGCCTGGCCGGTATACGCGGCGTATTA
>CAYSBM010000731.1:607-1579 GCA_964429095.1 uncultured Solibacteraceae bacterium
TGGCTGTCGTGGTGGTAGCCTAAGCTGATGCCGTCGTAGCGCGCCAGGTTGGCGGAGGCTTCCGCGGGAGCGATCAGGTAATACACCGGCAGGGCGTATTCGGTGTGCGGCAGGCTGACGGGCACCACCGCGGCGCCCAGCGCTTCAAATTGGGCGATGGCCGCGCGCACTGCGTTTTCCACATCGGGTTGAATGCCGGCGATGAAGTATTCAGCCGGCACACCCACGCGCAGACCGCGCAGATCGGTGTTACCGTCCAGGCGCATGGGCGGGACGGGCACATCCATCGAGGTCGCGTCGAGCGGATCGTGGCCCGCCATCACGCTGAACAGGGCGGCCGCGTCTTCGGCACTGCGCCCAAACGCGCCGACCGAATCGAGCGAGGAGCCGTACGCCACCAACCCGTAGCGCGAAACGCGCCCGTAGGTGGGCTTGATGCCGGTCACGCCGCAGAACGAGGCGGGTTGGCGGACCGAGCCGCCCGTGTCAGTGCCCAGCGCGCCGGAAACCATGCGCGAAGCCACGGCCGCGGCCGAGCCGCCGGAAGAGCCGCCCGGCACGCGGGCGGTGTCCCAGGGGTTAGCGGTGGGGCCGTAAGCCGAGGACTCAGTCGAGGAACCCATGGCATATTCATCGGTGTTGGTCTTACCCAGCACCACCACACCGGCTTTCAGCAGGCGCTCCACCGCGGTGGCCGTGTAAGGCGGCACAAAGTTTTCAAGCATGCGCGAGCCGCAGGTGCAGCGCACGCCTTTGACAGCCAGCAGGTCTTTGACCGCGATTGGCAGGCCGAGCAGGGGCGGCAAGGCGTCCGGGTCGGTTGTACGGCGCACACGGTCGGCCTCATCCGCGGCGGCCAGGGCCTGGTCGGCAGTGAGGGTGATGAAGGCGTGCAGGCGCGGCTCGAGGGCGTTGATGCGCTCGAGGGCGGCCCGGGTCAGTTCGCGGCTGGAGACGGCCCCGCTGCGCAGC
>CAYSBM010000732.1:0-540 GCA_964429095.1 uncultured Solibacteraceae bacterium
CGCCGTGGTGTATCTCGAAACGCTCTTTCAGGCCGCGCAGTATGGAGATGGTGTCCTCCACAGTCGGCGGCTCGACCAGTATGGGCTGGAAACGCCGCTCCAGCGCCGCGTCCTTCTCGATGTACTTGCGGTATTCGTCCAGCGTAGTTGCGCCGATGCAGTGCAGCTCGCCCCGGGCCAGCATGGGCTTCAGGAGATTGCCCGCGTCCATGGCGCCCTCGGCTTTTCCCGCTCCCACCACCGTGTGCAGCTAGTCGATGAACAGGATAATATCGCCTTCCGAGGACTGCACTTCTTTGAGCACCGCCTTGAGACGCTCTTCGAATTCACCCCGGAACTTGGCGCCGGCGATCAGTGCCCCCATATCCAGAGCCACGACGCGCCGGTGCTTGAGCCCCTCCGGAACATCTCCGCGTACAATGCGCTGCGCCAGCCCTTCGACGATGGCCGTCTTGCCCACCCCCGGCTCGCCGATCAACACGGGATTATTCTTGGTGCGGCGCGCCAAAACCTGGATCACGCGCCGGAGTTCCGCGTCGC
>CAYSBM010000732.1:550-1568 GCA_964429095.1 uncultured Solibacteraceae bacterium
GATCACTGGGTCAAGTTTGCCCTGTCCGGCGAGCGCCGTCAGGTCGCGGCCGTAACGCTCCAGCGCTTGATAGGTGCTTTCCGGCGTGGGTGTGGTGACGCGCTGGTTGCCGCGCACTTCGGCCAGCGCCTGCATCAGCTTTTCGCGTGTGAGCCCGGCCCCCTTAAGAATCCGCCCGCTGGCTCCGCCGTCGTCTATGGCCGCCAGCAGCAGGTGCTCCACCGAAACGTAATCGTCTTTGAGGCGCCTGGCTTCCTCTTCCGCGCTGGCTAGTAAGCGCTGTAGGCGCCCGGTAATGTAAATCTGATCGGGCGGCGAGCCGGCGCCCATACTGACCTTGGGCAGGCTATTCAGCGTTTCTGTCAGGTGCCGGTGCACGGTCTCCGGCCGGACTTGCGCCTTGATGAGCAGGGCGGGGGCCACGCCGCCCTCCTGTTCAATCAAGGCGGCCAGCAAATGCTCAACATCAATTTGCTGATGGGAAAGCCGTACGGCGAGCGTTTGGGCGTCGCGCAAGGCTTGCTGGGATTTTTCGGTAAAGCGGTTGAGGTCCATGGCGTTCTTCCTTTAGCCTATCACTATCAGATATTATAAGTCTATATTTATAAGATTTCAAGGCCCGCACCTTAGCTCGCCGCCTTTTTCCACTTCTCCCCCCTATCTCCCCAGACTGTCTATTAAGTCTATTGGAATGTTAGCCTTAACTAGAACTTCCCGCTCCCTCTGCTGTACTGCGATCGCATCGTACGCCCGCAAGAGTTCCCGTTTTCCGTCCGGCGTCGACAGCCGCCCGAGGCCGATCAGACCTCTGGCGGCATCGTGCAAGCGCCGCGCATCGGCCACCGTAAAGGCATCAATTTTCAAGGTTAAGCTGGCGTTGGTTCGCAGTTCGGCCCACCCTGCCGCCGTCGAGATGGAGCCGAGCAACTGTGGTGGGAGGCCCAGATGGCCGGCGCGCGGGGTGGGAAGGCCGGTCTTATCAAAAGGACCCACAGCCACAACCCAGAGTTGACTTGCA
>CAYSBM010000733.1:0-1564 GCA_964429095.1 uncultured Solibacteraceae bacterium
TTTGGTGAGCGCCATGCTTTTTAGTCCCTGTAAACATTTTGGGCTACCAAACAGAGTAGATCAAGCGGCGACATCCCCTCATATCTAAGACGACACTGAAACCTGAATCCTTGAGGGGCGAGAAAACTAACTGGCCCCCTGTCTGCCGCTGCCCCTAACCCGGTAGAATAGTCCCGTTGAACCGCAGTCTCCACCTGCTCGCCAGCAAACTGCGCGGCATCAGCGCAGAGCTGCCTTATGTGCCGCGCGCCTTATCGCTGGTCTGGCAAGCGGCGCCCGGCTGGACGACGTTGTGGGCCGTGCTCCTGTTGTTGCAAGGCCTACTCCCAGTCGCTACCGTTTATCTCACCAAGGCTGTGGTGGATTCGGTGCTCGCCGCAATGCGTGGCGGCGGCGACTGGTCCAGCACAAGCGCCGCCTTGCTCAATGTTGCCGCCATGGCGGGCGTGCTGGCGCTCGCCGAAGCCCTCAAAGCCTCTGCAAATCACACCCGCGTAGCTCAGTCCGAACTGGCCGGCGATTACATTCGCGGCCTTAGCCATCGGCAGTCGGGCCGCGCCGATCTCGCCTTCTACGATTCGCCCGAGTACTTTGATCATCTCCACCGCGCCCGCGAAGAGAGCGCTTACCGCCCTTTGCAGTTGCTGGAGACTTTGGGCGGGCTGGCTCAAAACACGGTCACTCTCGCCGCCATGAGCGCCGTCCTGGCCCGCTTCGGCTGGTGGATCCCGCTGGTGCTCATTGCCGGCACGCTACCCGCCTTGCTGGTCGTGCTGCGCTATAGCGTGGAGCAACATGACTGGCGGCGGCGCACGACCGCCGATGAACGCCGCAGTTGGTACTACGACTGGCTGCTCACATCCAACGAAAGCGCCGCAGAACTCCGCCTGTTCGGCCTCGGCGGACGCTTCCAGGAGCTTTACCAATCCCTGCGCGCCAGGTTGCGCCACGAACGCCTCGATATGTCACGCCGCAACGCCTGGGCGGAAACCGCCGCCGGGTTGGCCGCCCTGGCTGTGGCTGCCCTGGCGCTGATGTGGATGGGATGGAAGGCGGTGCGCGGGGCTGCCACGCTGGGGGAGTTGGCCCTGTTCTACCAAGCCTTCCAACAAGGACTGGGGCTGGCCCGCACGTTGCTTGCCGGCGTAGGACAACTGTATTACAACTTGTTATTCTTGGGGAATTTGTTTGAGTTCCTATCGCTTACCCCGAAAGTCGTCACGCCACCGGCAGCCGCCTGGCCGCCGGAAACTCCCGCCGTAGGCATCCGCTTTCACAATGTGCGCTTCGCTTACCCTGGTAACCGCGACTTCGCCCTGGACGGCTTTTCGCTGGAGATCCCCGCAGGCCAGGTGGCCGCCGTTGTGGGTCCTAACGGCGCCGGTAAGAGCACGTTGCTTAAACTCCTGTGCCGCTTCTACGACCCCAGCGACGGTTTCATCGCATTGGATGGCGTCGACCTCCGTCAATATGATCTGGATGCGCTGCGCCGCCGTATCGCAGTTCTGTTCCAACAACCGGTGCACTACCATGAAACGCTGGCGGGAAATATCGCACTGGGTGA
>CAYSBM010000734.1:0-902 GCA_964429095.1 uncultured Solibacteraceae bacterium
AGTTTCTTCCGCGACGAGGTGGCCGCCGAACGCAAGAATCACGAGCTGCTGGAGTGGACTCCGCCCTGGGACCTGCTCTGGGAGGCCAGCCCGGATGCCACCCGCAAGGAGATCGCCGCCCTACGCTACCACTTTTACAAAGACGATCCCACCGCTTCATTCAACCGCCACTCCAGTTGGGCGAAGGCCGAACATCAGAAGCCGGGCGGACAGCCCTGGATCAAGCACAGCGGCTTGTACGCCCAGGCTTTCATGTTTCTGTATGCCAAGACCGGCGAGGCCGAATGGCTGAGGTGGAGCCGCGGCATCGGCGCGCTGTACTGGAATCACCGCAATCCCCAAACCGGCCTCACTCTGGGTTGCATCGGCGATCCCAGGCCCTCCACCCAGGACGCCTCGCCGCAGATGCCCGAACTGGCTTACTGGTTGTACAAAGCCTATCAGCTCAACCCACAGGAGAAAGAATTCCGCCTCCGGGCGCTGGCTTACATGAAGGCTTATAACCGCTACTTTTACGACCCTGTGTCGCGCAGCTTCCTCACCAGCGTAGGCATGGACGGTGTGCCCAAGTCCAAAGAAACCGCCACGGTCTGGAACATCGCTTACGGCAATCCCGGCATCCTCCCCAACGGCCGCATCGAAGCTTACTTCGCCCGCATGGAACCCGGCGCCGGCTGCTTGGCCTATGCGCGGCGCGTGGCCGGGCTGGTCTCTGAAACCCCCATACCCGAGGGCGTTTCGCTGGAAGGCGTGGCGTTTGCACTCAATCTGAACCTGGACCTTTACGACCTCACGCATGAAAAGCGCTACCTCCGCCAGGCGCAGCGCGACGCTGATTTCGCCATCGGAAAGTTCTGGGTTGCCAATGCCGGCGGCGGCTTGTTCGGGCGCGAAGCCGGGGG
>CAYSBM010000734.1:912-1562 GCA_964429095.1 uncultured Solibacteraceae bacterium
GGCCGCCGCAGGCGACCTGCAGGCCGGCCTGCTGCGTCTGGAGCTGCGCCGGAATCCTAAGCGCCGGGATCCGGGGCTGTACGATTGGAGCTTCTAGGCTGGCTTGTGGCCGGATGGCGGCCTTCCCAGCGGGACTTGAAGGAAAAGAAGCCGCTCACGTTCTCCCACAACAGTTGTGGGAAGCTCTTGTCCAGGTAAGAACGGATCGACACGTAGCACTGGTCGCACTTGTTTACCCGGGTGAATTCCTCGATCATGCGCTCACGGTCTTCCAGTTCGTAGCGCGTGAACTGCATGGAGCAGGGCTGGAGCTTGCCGTGTGCGGTCACCACCAGAAAGCGCAACCCGGCCTTGCAGCCCGGCATTCCGCCCTGATCAAAATAGCGGCGGGTGGCCTCGAGGGTGCTCCTGGAATTCACCAGCCAGTTGGTGCTGTCGCGCTGCTTTTCCACCTTGTCTAATTCGTCGTGCAGCAGTTTGAGCTGCGCGGCGGTGTTGAGAAAGTAATCCTGGCAACCGGTGCGGCGCGGCGAATAGGAGCTGTAACACATGTTCACGCCCCACTGGCGCGCCAGATCAGCCATGGCGCCGATCTCGGCCACGTTCTCGCTGGTGATGCAACTGTTCAGCACGATGTCGTCGTAGCCGTA
>CAYSBM010000735.1:0-827 GCA_964429095.1 uncultured Solibacteraceae bacterium
AGTGGTGCGCTGGGCGCGCGCGTATGGGCGGGGCAGCGGCAGGCGGGCGGCACTTCACGCGATCTCGGCGGCGATGGTATGGACCAGCCACGGTGAATACGCCGTGCCCGCGGAGAAAACCGCGGCGGCCTGGCTGAGCGCGATGATGCGCAGGGCGATCTCCTGTCCCGAAGTCCAATTTGGACCAAGCGAGAAGGGGTTGGTCTGCCGGAATACGGAATATTGATCCGCGAAGCACTGCGCATAGCCACTAACGGGATTGATTTGGTAGGCGCGGGCCAAAGTCAACGCCCAGCCAAAACGCGCGGGTTCCCACAGAAATTTAACATCTTCGACACCCCAGGCAGCGCGCCCGGTTTCGTATTCGGTCCAATGGCGGAGCGGCGGTGGGGGAGCCAGTTGTAGCGGAACAGCCGAACCGCCAAACAGGCGCACCTGACCTTGAGTGATATCATCCGCCTCATGGAAGAGTTCTGCTCGCTGATCTCCGATAATGGACGATAAAACGACTGGATCCGGCAGCGGCAGGGGTGGTTTGAGTGAACAGGCAAACGGTAGAGTGGGATCCGGCGGAGTGCTGCGGCGGTAATGTCCTGTCCACAGGCCGAAGCGGTAAAGCGCCAGCCAGGCCAGCGGCTTGAATCCTAATTCACGCAAGGCAGCCAGGGCGTCGGCCGGTTTCACGCTCAGTTTTCCTCGTCGGCGACCTGTGGAGTTTCGATTCGCACCGATTGGCCGGTTCGCAGCGATTCCATCACGGCGAAAGACGCCTGTGTCACGCTGAGCAGATCGGTGTACGCGATGGGCGGCTGACCGCCTTTTTGCGC
>CAYSBM010000735.1:845-1561 GCA_964429095.1 uncultured Solibacteraceae bacterium
TGAACACTTCCACACGTTCCTTGGGGAAACTCTTGACTCCATTGGCCAGGTAGCTGACCGTGCCAATCGAGCCGTCTGCGAAGGTGAATGTGGCGGTGACATTATCCTGGCGGTATTGGCCGCGGTCTGGCAGTGCCACAGCGTAAACAGATTGCGGCGCTGAACCGACCAGGTAGGTTAAAAAGTCAATGAAATGGCAACCTTCGCCGATGATACGCCCGCCGCCCACGAAAGGATCGTGCTGCCAGTGACTGAGCGGCAGCGCCGAGGCGTTGATTCGGTAGTGCATGGCTAAAGGTTCACCGGTGCCGGCGAAAAAGGTTTTGAGTTTGACCGCGAAGGGAGCGAAACGGCGGTTGAAGCCAACCATCAACAGCGGACAGCCCGGTTTGGCGAGTTCAGCGGCGATTTCGGCCAACTCGTCGGTGTTGATGGCGAGCGGTTTTTCACAAAATACCGGCTTACCCAGGCGCAGACCAGCCAGGACCTGGCGGGCGTGCTGGTTGTGCCGGGTGAGAATGGCGAGCAGGTTGATTTCCGGATCCTCGAGTACTTGTTGTTCGGAGGAAGAGGCATAACGGAAACCGTAGCGCTGTGCGGCGGTACGCGCGCTCATGCCCGAAGCCGAGGCAATTCCGATTCGTTCTGCGCCGCCGACCGCCTGCACGTTAGGCAGGAAAACAGCCGAGGCGTAATTACCCGCGCCGAGCACACCC
>CAYSBM010000736.1:0-1557 GCA_964429095.1 uncultured Solibacteraceae bacterium
CACTTGCTAATTCAACCGGACAACTCACATGCTACCGACAGCCAGCGGTCCGCCCAGTACCCGCCCGGCTCGCCTCTTGTATAATGCCGTCTTGCCTCCAGGTGGTTCATGATCGACGAAGCCGCGAAGTCTTTACCCGAAAATGCATACCGGCCTCTGTCAGAAGGAGAAGTTTACATTTCCGTGATCCCTGCCGGGGTGTCCCCGCCGGAATCGACCGGGCGTGCGATCTTCTGGGGCACATTCCTGTGCGTGGTATTCAGTGTGGCCGCGGCCTATTCGGGGTTGAAGGTAGGGCAAGTGATGGAGGCCGCTATCCCCATTTCCATCCTGGCTATCGGGCTGGCGCGCGCCTACCGGCGGCGTTCGACGCTGCTGGAAAACGTGATTGTCACCGCGATCGGCGGAGCCGCCGGCAGCGTAGTGGCCGGCGCTATTTTCACCCTTCCAGCTCTATATATACTGAAACTTGACCCGCACCCCTTGCAGTCCATCTTCATCTGCCTGGCCGGCGGTTGCCTGGGAGTCGTTTTCCTCATTCCCCTGCGCCGCTATTTTGTCCGGGACATGCATGGGCGGTTCCCCTATCCGGAAGCGACCGCGATCACCGAAGTTCTGATCACCGGCGAAAAAGGCGGATCGCAGGCCAAACTGCTACTCCAGGCTACGGCCATCGCCGGAGTCTATGATTTCTTGGCCACCACGTTCCAGCTATGGCGGGAGTTTATCGACTTCCAATTCCTCCCCCTGGTGCGGCAAGCGGCCGAGCGCGCCAAACTGGCGGCGAGCTTTGACGCCATCGGCTTCATTCTGGGCCTGGGATACGTGATGGGCCTGCGCAGTTCCATGATCTTGTGCGCCGGCGGCGTGCTGTCAAACTTCGTTCTCGTGCCGCTGATCTGGATGATCGGCAGCCACCTGCCCGACACCGCCATCCAGCCGGCGGCCTTGCCCATCGCCAAGATGACCGCCACGCAGATCTTTCGCGGATATGTGCGGTTCATCGGCGTGGGCGCCATTGCCACAGCCGGTATTTTCGGCATCATCAAGTCGCTGCGCATCGTGGCCGGCTCTTTCGCCATCGCCGGGCGCACCTTCCGGCACGGCGAGCCGCAAGGAACCGGCCGCACAGACCGCGACCTGCCCATCATGAGCATTCTGCTGGGCGTGATTTTGACGTCGCTGGGTGTGGCTATTTTCCTGGGCACGCTGGGGGGAGGGTGGACTGCCACCGCCGTCGGAGTTGCGCTCACCCTCTTGTTTTCTTTTTTCTTTACCTCGGTCGCCGCCAACGCGATCGCCACCACGGCGCGCAACCCGATTTCGGGCATGACCATGCTCACCATCATCATTTCAAGCGTGGTGCTGCTGCGGTTCGGCTTGTCCGGAACCACCGGAATGTTCTTCGTCATGGCTATAGCCGGAATGGTCTGTACGGCGCTGGCCGTTTCGGGACAGACCATAACCGATTTCAAGACCGGATACTGGCTTGGTTCCACCCCCGCCGAGCAGCAGAAGGTGAAATTTCTGGGCGTGGCGGCCGCGGCGGCTGCCGCC
>CAYSBM010000737.1:0-251 GCA_964429095.1 uncultured Solibacteraceae bacterium
TTCAGCCGTGCGTTCTCGGGAACGCTTTCCGGACGATACAGGCTTGGCTCGCTGGGGCGCGGTTGGTCGCACAACTGGGAGATATCACTCAGTCTCAGTAGTTCCAAGTTTCACTCTTCGCAGAGAATATGACAGAACTCAAGGCGGCATGGGATGTTCCGCCACTGTGAAGTCGCGGAAGCCGAAGAGTCGCTCGGCGTAGTGGTGGAGCCAAACCAGCAGTCGCCGAACGCGTAATCGCTCCAGACGCC
>CAYSBM010000737.1:261-1550 GCA_964429095.1 uncultured Solibacteraceae bacterium
ACCTTCCACTTCACGCTGAGCCAAGACACCAGACGCAGTTCCACGCGACCACGACAGCAGACGGCCAGACACATCAGATGCAACCAGACCCATACATTGCGGAGGATCAGGGCCACTCCCACGAAGAGCAACCGCAAGAGCGGATCGCGGGTGCAGGTGCGGATGCGGGCCTGATTCATCTGTCGGTAGGTCGTCTCGATGGCGAACCGCAGACGGTAGGCTTCGCGGACCCCCGCGCAGGATCGCGGCCGAAAGCCCCAATAAGCGTAAACGAAGGTTTGACACCGCCCGGGCTCCCCGCGCGTCGCGAACTTGCCGTCGACGCCGCAGATCCCGACCGTCGCCAAACGTCCCTCGTTGTCGCGCCAGCGGTGCTTCGCCCAGCCGCTGCGCTTCCACGTAAAGAACCGCCAGACGCTCTGCGATTTCTCCGGGTCGCGGGGCTTGCGGCCGCGGCGGGCGACGGGCATCAGGAAAGGATAACGAGCGGCCTGCAAGTAGCGGACCACGGCGACGTTGTAAAACCCCCGATCCAGCAGCAAATACCGGGGTTTTACGCCAATCCGGCTGGCCTGCTGGAGCAACCGTTGCACGACTTCCTTGCTCGGCTCGCCGTAGATGACCCGCGTCATCGCCACCGTGAATCGCCGACCGTGCCGGACCACATAGGCCGTGGCATAGGCGTGGAAATGCGACGTGCCGCTCTTCGGCTCGCCCCGATAAATCTCCAGCGGGCTGAGATATGGTTCGCCGTGGTAGGGAATCAGCGTCAGGTCGATGGCCAGAGGATAGCGGCGCTTCCGCAGGGCCTTGGGCAAGTCGGCAACCAGCCCCGCGTTCAGCCGTCGCTCCAGTTCGTCGATCGGCGGCAGGGTGGCCCGCAGGGCGTCGCGAAGCGCCTGGTCCGATGGGGCTGCCGCCAGACGCTGGCAGGCATCGAAGACCGAAGTGATCCGCGAGGCGGCGTACAAGAGGATCGAAATGATGACCGAAGCCGTGCATTTGTGGCCGTGATCCGCAAGCTCAATGTGCGTTTGGATGGTGCTAGCAGCGCGGTCGTGGACTTCCCGAGAACTGATGCTATACTTCTTCCCTGAACGCATAGGTTCCTCCGTGGGGATGACCTGATGACACAAGTCATTTACCACAGGAACCTTGCGTTCACTTATATCACTTTGGCACGCAATTCATCCAACTTGGAACTACTGAACCTGGATCGCCGCGGCCGGGGATCTTCCTCAGCAGCATGGTCACATTCTCCCCTTCGCCCGCACGTAGGACGGCAGCGT
>CAYSBM010000738.1:0-1548 GCA_964429095.1 uncultured Solibacteraceae bacterium
CGTGATGTTCAGGGGCAACGTAGCCGTCACGTTCTTTTCCGGCGCCGCGTGAAGGCTGGTGATTTCAACCTCCAGCGTAACCCGATGTTCGCCTTTCGGCGCCTGTTTGGACACCCCGGCCGGCCAACCGGTGATGTGCTGGGCCGCGATTTCCCCGCCCCTCAAACCAAGCCATTCGGGCTGGCGCAGAATCTTCACACGAAACGGAACAGCACTCAAATTTCGCAGTTGTAACACCGCTCTGCCGCCGGCTGCGCACGTCAGGCTGGCAGAGGCGGGCTTGACGGCGCTGTCCCAGAGTCCTTTCAGCAAGGGCTCCGGCCCCCAAACTTCTTCGCCCAGCCAGGCCGCACTACGGTGGGCGAATAACGCGTCGCGCAAGCCTTGAAGATCCGCGGTCTTGACGAACGCCAACGTGACCGGACGCTTACGTCCGGCCTGACCTACTGGAACCGGACCGTGAATGTCGCTGTTGGCGACAATGCCGAGTCTCTTCTCTCCAACCCACGGATAAGATTCGGCGTAGACCGTTGTGCCATTCACCACCTCGATGGCTTGTATAAGTCCTTCACGGTGAGCTGTGTCGATCGGCGGCCACCACTGGGCCGTACCCTTCCACCCTGGGTGGTTCCAGAAGACGAAGGCATCCTGCTCGCGCGCCTTGCGCAGCCCCGACAGCAGATCAAGACCCGCGAACACGGTTGGATCCTTCACGAAGATAGCGTTGAAATGCAAGTTACCGCGCGTGATTTCAACGCCGGGCGCCAGCAATATGCCCATCTGTTCAGCCAGCGGCTGCGCGATTCGGTAAGGCCGCCAAAGGTCCGACTTCACATCCTCGCGATGCGGATTGTAGATGTCGTGATCCGTAATGGCGATGGCGTCCAGCCCTTCGGCCCATGCCTCGCGCACGCGCACAGTAGGCCAGACCTCGCCGTCGGAGAAGACCGTGTGCATGTGAAAGTCGCACTTGAGGACTTTGTAACCTGAAACATCCGGTATTTCCAGCGGCGTGCGCGTCTGGCACGCGGCGGTAGCAACCCATAGAATTGCAAGAATGGCTAACAAGCGGGTAAACAGTCTCATCTGTCAAGCCTCCACGCCCGCCTATCTTATCAGTTGTGATGCGCGGCTGTGGATACGGGCCCCTGTGTTACGCTGAATCTTCTATGCCGGACGCGAAATTGCAGGTGATGCCTCTTGGCGGACTAGGCGAATTCGGCATGAATTCGATGGCGCTGCGCTACGGCGACGACATTGTCGTCATCGACGCCGGCATGATGTTTCCGGAAGAGGAATTGCTGGGCGTCGATATCGTGACGCCCGATTTCACCTACCTGGAGCAGAACCGCGATAAAGTGCGGGCGCTGATCCTGACGCACGGCCATGAAGACCACATCGGCGCGGCGCCGTTTCTGCTGTCGGAAATCAATGTGCCGGTTTACGGCACGGCCTTCACGCTGGCGTTGGTAGAGCGCCGCCTGGAAGAGCACGAAATGCTGGACGAGACCAGGCGGCACGTGGTGGAGCCGGGCCAGCGCATCGAAA
>CAYSBM010000739.1:0-458 GCA_964429095.1 uncultured Solibacteraceae bacterium
AGGTTAGAGCGGCCAACATCCGCTTTGAGCAGAATGCTCCTTTCCCTGAGGATTCAGTCTGGCGGGCCAGGGTGAAATATGCCGGCAAGCGGAACACCTCCGCCTTCTTCAACTGGCGGATGCGCGTGTAATCCTCAAGCTGGCCCGACTCCCACTGGAAGCGCAGGTTGAACAACTCTTCCTTGGTGTCGTCGATGGCCTGGCGGATCTCGGCGTCCGTCATCTGGCGGATCTCGCGGGTCTGTGTGGCGGCCATTACTCCACCTCCTCGCCGGAGCTCGGGTCGATGCGCTTGATGAACTTGGCGCTGATCGGCAGCTTGAAGGCGGCCAGGCGCAGCGCCTCACGCGCAACCTCTTCCTCGATCCCGGCCATTTCAAACAGCACCTTACCGGGACGAATGCCGGCGACGTAATGATCGACGGACCCCTTACCCTTACCCATGCGGCTTTCAGCCG
>CAYSBM010000739.1:468-754 GCA_964429095.1 uncultured Solibacteraceae bacterium
CCCACGGTACCGCGCTGAGCCGGGCCCCGCCTGGGTCCGCGGAACGCTTTGCGGGATTTCACCCGCTTTGGCATCAACATAATCGTTACTCCTCAAAGCCAGCCACCTGCCTGCGCGCGACAAGTCGGTGCAGGCGCGGGTGCATTTACTGGCTCACATATACGTCAGTCGGCTCTGGCTGGTGCGTCGTCTCTTCACGCGCCGACACACCCGAATAGATCCACACCTTCACGCCGATGCGGCCAAAGGTCGTCAGGGCTTCCGCCGTGCCATAGTCGATGACCGA
>CAYSBM010000739.1:834-1548 GCA_964429095.1 uncultured Solibacteraceae bacterium
CTGGCGCGGCTGTGGACGATACGGCGCTCAAGCTGGCTGGCGATGTTCAGCGCCACGAGGCGGGCGTTGAGGTCCGGCTTGTCGATCTCCTCGACCTCCACCTTGACCTTCTTGCCGGTCACTTCCTCGAGGCCCTGGCGCAGCTTCTTCACGCTCTCGCCCTTGCGCCCGATGACGATGCCGGGCTTGGCGGTGAACAGCGTGACCTGGACCTGGTTGGGGTAGCGCTCGATCTCAACCCCGGCGATACCGGCCCGTTCCGCCTCTTTTTCGACGAAGCGGCGGATCTCGAAGTCTTCCTGAAGCAGCTCGCGGTAACGGTCACCCTCAGCAAACCAACGAGCGGACCAGTCGCGATTGATCTTCAGCCGGAACCCTACCGGATGAATCTTCCGTCCCATTAAACAGTCTCCTCTTCACGCTCACTGAGCACCACAGTGAGGTGAGCTGTGCGCTTGGTGCGCGGCTTATAGCGCCCACGCGCGCCAGCCTTGACTCGCTTGAGGCTCGGCCCTTCGTCTGCCATCATCTGCGAAACGTAGAGGTCTTGGCGGTTCAGCTCCAGGTTCATTTCGCCATTGGCGACCGCCGACTCAATCAGCTTGTACGCGAACTCGGCGCCCTTCTGCGGCATGAAGCGCAGAACGGTCAACGCCTGGTCGGCATCCATGCCGCGCACCTGGTCACAGCCCAGGCGCAGCTTGCGCGCAGAGA
>CAYSBM010000740.1:0-1540 GCA_964429095.1 uncultured Solibacteraceae bacterium
CGGGGGATCGTGTCCAGGGCGTTGGCCGTGGTGATGAAGAACACCTTGCTCAGGTCGAAAGCCAGATCCAGATAATTGTCCCGGAAGGTCTTGTTCTGTTCGGGATCCAGAATTTCCAGCAGCGCCGAAGCCGGATCGCCGCGAAAGTCCCGCCCCAGCTTGTCCACCTCATCCAGCATCAGCACCGGGTTGTTGGCGCCCGCGCGCCGGATGGCCTGCAAGATCCGGCCCGGCATGGCGCCCACATAGGTGCGGCGGTGGCCCCGAAGTTCGGCTTCGTCGTGCATCCCGCCCAGGCTCATGCGCTCGAACTTGCGCCCCATGGCGCGGGCGATCGACTGTCCAAGCGAGGTCTTGCCTACTCCCGGCGGGCCGACAAAACACAGGATGGGGCTTTTGGCCTGTGGATTCAGCTTCAGCACCGCCAGATGCTCCAGGATGCGTTCCTTTACCTCTTTGAGATCGTAGTGGTCCTCATCCAGAATCTCCCGCGTACGGGCAATGTCCAGCTCGCCCTCGATGCTGGTCTGCCAGGGCAACTCGCAAAGAAGCTCCAGATAGGTCCGGATGACATGATGGTCCGGCGCCGCCGGCGGCAGCCGCTCCAGCCGGTTTAACTCGCGCTGAGCTTCTTTCTTGGCCTCTTCGGGCAACCCCGCCTTTTCCAAACGCTCGCGCAGAATGTCGATCTCCGCCTGCTCGGGGCTGCGTTCGCCCAGCTCCTGCTGAATGGCGCGCAGTTGCTGGCGCAGGAAGTATTCCCGCTGCTCTTTGCCCATTTCGTTCTGGACCGCGCCGGCGATCTTGCTCCGCAGCTCCAACACCTGCACCTCGTAACGCAGGTAGGCGTGCATCAGGCGCAAAGCATCGGCGCGGGTTTGGGCTTCCAGCAGCGATTGCTCCTTGGCCAGATCCAGGCTCAGCAGAGAGGCCAGAAAGTACACCAGCCGCAACGGGTCATCCGAGTTGGCCAGCATCCGGCTGATTTCCTGTGAGGCCTGCGGCTGGGCGATGGCTATGGCCTGCGAGGCCAGTTGCAGTACCTCCCGTTGCAACGCTTCCACCTCTGGGCCGGTGTCTTCCGGTTGCGGCAGGCTTTGCACTCGAGCTTTAAGGAACGGTTCGGTCTCGACGATCCCCAACACGCTGACCCGCTCCAGCCCAACCACCAGAACCTCCAGAGCGTGCTCGCTGCGGGATACCTTGCGCACCGAGGCCTTTGTGCCTACTGTGTAGAGATCCCCTTGCCGGGGCAGCTCCACATTGGGGTCGCGTTGCGCCACCACCAGAATCTCTTTTTCTTCAGTGGCCAGCGCCGCCTCCACCGCGGCAATCGAACTCGGTCTGCCCACCGCCAGCGGCATGGGCAGGAACGGGAACAGAGCACTGTTCTTGAGCGGCAGTACTGGCAGTATGGTGCTGGTTTTCCTTTCGGTCATATTAGACTGCCTTTCCTGAAGCGGCCAAAGGAGAGAACGCCAGCTCCTCGCGCCCCTCGACATGATCCACCAAGACTGTCTGGCCGTCCCTCACTTCTCCG
>CAYSBM010000741.1:0-1539 GCA_964429095.1 uncultured Solibacteraceae bacterium
AGCGCCCAGCCTAGGATTTGGTTTAATCCGGATCTGCGCAGCCGGAACTACTATGTCCCCGGCGTGATCGTGAACATTATAACCATCGTGACGCTGATTCTGACGGCCATGGCCATCGTGCGCGAAAGGGAGATCGGCACGATGGAACAGCTAATGGTCACCCCTATCCGGCCGCTGGAATTGATGATCGGCAAGACGGTCCCGTTCGCGGTTGTGGGGATCGTTCAGCTTTTCTTCATCGTCGCGGCGGCGCTGGCGGTCTTCCACATTCCACTTCGCGGCAATTTGCTCCTTCTGGTGGCCTGCGCCGTTCTTTTCCTCATGACCACCCTGGGGGTGGGGCTGTTTATCTCCACCGTCTCCCATACGCAGCAGCAAGCTATGATGGCGTCGTTTTTCTTCTTCATGCCCGCCTTCATGTTGCGCGGGTTCGCCTGTCCTCTACGCATCCTGCCCCTGCCGGTCCAAGCCATCAGTTACCTCAATCCGCTGCGGTACTTCATGGAGATCGTGCGCGGACTGTTCCTGAAAGGCATCGGGGTCGAGGTCTTGTGGCCTCAGGTGGCCGCGCTATTCTTTTTCGGAGCCGCAATCCTGAGTTTCAGCGCCCTGCGTTTCCATAAGCGGCTCGATTGATTCTGCCGCCGCCGCTGGCGCTCCGCTATATTGAGGAAATGACCAGACGCGAAGCCATCAGTTCCGGCGCGGCCGCCATGGCGCACGCCGCTCTCAGCCAGCAGAGAAAATTCCGCGCGGCGGTCATCGGCCACACCGGCCGCGGCGGATTTGGACACAACTGGGACCTGGCTTTTAACGGAATCAGCGCGGTTGAGGTGGTGGCGGTGGCCGAGCCGGTTGAAGCGGGCCGGGCCAAGGCTGTCGCGCGCAGCGGCGCGGCTCGCGGCTATGCGGACTACCGCGAGATGGTGGCCAAGGAGAAACCCGATATTGTGGTCATCGCTCCGCGCCGCACCGATCAGCACATGGAGATGTTCCAGGCCGCCGTGGAAGCGGGCGCTCATATCCTCATCGAAAAGCCGATGGCCGGAAGCCTGCCTGAAGCAGACGCCATGGTGGCGCTGGCTGCGGAGAAGAAGCTGAAGGTTCAGGTAGGCCACGCCGCGCGCGGGGCCGCCACTACACGGCGTGTGGCTGAAATCATCCGCGGCGGTGAAATCGGCCAACTGCTGGAAATGCGGGCGCGCGGCAAAGAGGACCGCCGCGCCGGAGGAGAGGACCTGATCGTGCTTGGCTCGCACGCCTTTGATCTGATGCGCCTGTTGGCCGGCGATCCGCTCTGGGTGTCGGCGCACGTCACCCAGCAGGGCAGGGAACTGGCGCGGGAGCACGTTCGTCAAGGCACGGAGCCCGTGGGCCTGCTCGCGGGCGACGAGGTGGCTGCCCTGTTCGCCTTCGCTGGCGGCGTGCATGGCTATTTCGCCTCGCGCGCCAATGACTACCAGGCGGGGGATCGCTGCGGCCTGACGCTTCTTTGCAGCCGGGGCGCCATTTTCATTGATCTCGGCTCCTCGCGCACCG
>CAYSBM010000742.1:0-1514 GCA_964429095.1 uncultured Solibacteraceae bacterium
TGCTCGACGGGTACGTTCACTCCCACATGGGAGTTGGTGCGGAACTCAATGCCCTCGGCAAGCATCAATTCGATACGGCGGTCCAGGATCCGTTTCTCGAGCTTGAAGTCCGGAATGCCGTAACGCAGCAATCCTCCCACCCGGTCCGCTTTTTCAAATACCGCCACTGCATGCCCGGCGCGGTTCAATTGCACAGCGGCAGCCAGACCGGCCGGACCCGAACCAACCACCGCCACACGTTTTCCGGTGCGTTCCAGAGGCGGTTCCGGCTCCACCCAGCCGGCGCCAAAAGCCTGCTCGATGATGGCTTTCTCAATCTCCTTGATGGCGACCGGGGGGTCATGGATGCCTAACACGCACGAGGCTTCGCAGGGAGCCGGGCAAACCCGTCCAGTGAGCTCCGGAAAGTTGTTAGTGGCGTGCAGGCGCCGGAGAGCGTCCCGCCAGCGGCCGTGGTAGACCAGGTCATTCCAGTCCGGGATGAGGTTATTCAACGGACAGCCGGTGTGGCAAAACGGCACGCCGCAATCCATGCAGCGCGCACCCTGCAAGCGCAGGCGCTCCTCGGGCAGAGGCTGGTAAATCTCGAAGTAATCGCCGACGCGTTCCACAACGGCTCTGCGGGGAGCCGTCTCACGCGCGTATTCCTTGAAGCCCGAGACCTTACCCATGCAGCACCTCGCCCGCTCCACGCGCCGGCTCCAGCGTCAACGGGATGCCTGTGTAACGCGGCACGCCCAGCACCCGGTTGTATTCGTGTGGAAACACCTTGACGAATTTCGGCAGCAACGCGTACCAGTTCTCCAGAACCCAGCGGGCGCGCCGGCTGCCGGTGAGTTCCAGGTGCCGGGCCACCCATTGGCGCAGCAAGTCAACATCCGCCGGATCCACCACCGGTTCCAAGTCCACCGAAGACGTGTTGCAGCGCGTGGCGGCGAATTCGCCGGAGCCGTCGAGAACGTAGGCGACGCCGCCGGTCATGCCGGCGGCGAAGTTCTTCCCTGTGTGGCCCAGCACAATCACCAGGCCGCGGGTCATGTATTCGCAACCGTGATCGCCCACACCTTCCACTACTGCGGTGGCGCCGGAGTTCCGCACGGCGAACCGCTCTCCGGCCATGCCGTTGAAGTACGCCTCGCCGCTGGTGGCGCCATATAGGACGGTGTTCCCCACCAAAATGCTTTCCTCCGGCGCATATGGCGAGTTCTTGAACGGGTAAACTACCAGCCGCCCGCCGGAAAGCCCCTTGCCCACGTAGTCGTTGGCGTCTCCTTCTAAGGTCAGAGTCACCCCTTTTGCCAGAAACGCGCCGAAACTCTGGCCGGCGGATCCCTGAAATTGCAGCTGGATGGTGTCGTTCGGCAGCCCGGCTGAGCCATAGCGCCGGGCGATCTCGCCGCTCAACATGGCGCCTACCGCACGGTGCACGTTGCGGATGCGAAAACGTCCCTCCACCGGAGCGCCATGATCCAGCGCGGGCTTGCAATATTCGATCAAAGCGTGGTCGAGCGCGC
>CAYSBM010000743.1:0-1512 GCA_964429095.1 uncultured Solibacteraceae bacterium
CGGCGGACACCTTGGCGGAATGTTTCCTGCAATTCGCCGATCACCTCCCAACTGGATCGTTTCGAGCAGCGCGGGCATGCGGGCGCCTCCGGCAGCGCCTTCCTCCAGGCATTCGAATGACTGAAGCAATTGGTGAGGTTCTCAGACATGGTGACGGAGAAGATTCCGCCGAGCGAAGGGACCTGTGTGAAGACATGTTCCAGGCTGCCAGCAATCCACTCCCTTACCACCGGCGCGCTGGTGCACATGGCGAATCTGCCGTGCGACGGCGTCCCGCGCAGCTCCGGGCGCCGGCTGAAGAACTGTTCCGGCTGGGACCGGGGTTCGTTGAGATAGAGGTAAACCTTCACGCCGAATTTCGCGGCGCGTTCGGTGAGCCGGCGCAGATTGCCGAGACGCGTTTGCCAACCCTGGCCGAATTCCGGAAAGTGTTTGAAAGGAGCCAGGGTTTCCAGCACCGCCTGCATCCAGACGCCGTTGATGCCGCAGTCGGCCAGCCTTTGAAGGTAACCGTCGGGGAAGGGGTCGAGATCCGGCTCCAGGAGAGGATCTCCGTACAGCGCGAAGTAGGAGTAGAGGTAGCGCGTCCTCCAGCGCTCGCTTGCGGCCGGTTCCCGCCGGGCGGGGCGAGGCGGCGGGCTGCTGAGGCGGGCGATGAAGGCGAAAGGCGCCTCGCCCGGCAACGCGATTTCAGATCCAAAAGTCTGCTTCACGATGCGGGCCAGGCGCCGCGCAGCGCGCGTTTCGGACTCGGATGGTTCCTGGTATATCAATTCGCCGCAGGCGGGGCGGACCATGCCGAGTTTAATTTGCAGAAAGTCGTCCTCGCGCAAGGTGAACTCATAACGCTGGGGCGTCCAGCCGAGCAACTGGATAATTTGCGCGTCCGGGAGCAAGTGCCAGTTCTGGCGGATGATGGTGATGTAGATGCGCCGCAACTGGTTGGGGTGGAGATCCGGTTTGGGCGGCAGCCCCATCGAGCGTCCCAGACGGAGAATGTTGGCGGGCGTGGTGCGCACGACCTTCGCCATACATTCGAGATTGACCAGTTCCCAGTTGCGCCATACAAATTGGTGCAGGCGGCTGGGGAAATGCGTTTCCGCGATGGGCATAGAACCGGCGTGGTTCTGCGCCGGCAACAGGCCAGCCCGGTGAGCGCCGGTGAGGAGAAATTGGCGTCTGGCAATCATGGGGAGATTCAGTATATCCGGAATTGGCCGCATTCGTTCACCGGTGGTGGTTTTCAACCACTCGTGTGCGCCGATTAGAGGAGTAAAGCCTGTTTTATCAACAGATTAAGTTTGGACCTCAGAGTGCACCGAAATGGGCGTGTCAGACAGGAGGCGGGCCATGAAAGCGGCATTGCTGAAGCTGTTAGCGGTAACCGTGGGATTGACTGGTGCGGTTTGGGCTCAAGAAGACAACGGACCGGGGCGCGGGGTGGCGCGCATCAGCGTGATCAATGGTGACGTGTCGGTTCGCCGCGGCGACTCCGGAGACTGGGTGGCAGCG
>CAYSBM010000744.1:0-1509 GCA_964429095.1 uncultured Solibacteraceae bacterium
CCGACTGCTGGAAGCACCGGCCTGGATCTCGGCGCTGGGGAGGACCTACTAGTAGCGGATTCGGCCGCCGGACTGGCCGCGGCCATCTCCCACTTGCTGAAGCATCCCGCCGCCCGGCGCCAACTGGAGCGCCAAGCCCGCGCCACCGTGGAAAGGCTTTATGGGTGGGACCGGATCAGCAGGCAGCAGCGCCGGAGTTATCGGAAGCTGCTTGGGGAAGTTCCGCCGCCGTCTGCCGCGCCATCCGTTACGAGCCCGGCCGCCAAGAGCTGCCGGACGAACGGATTTATAATATTTCCTCTTGACTTGATGGCTATTTGCGCCTACGATTTCCATAGCCCCAAACAACCGCCGGAGCAGAAACACAACCTCCAAAGGGCGGTAGCATGTTAGTGCCACCCAATTGAAATCGTGAGCCGTTTTGTTTCTTGCAACTGACCAAACCCGAAAGCCCGGCTGTGAAAGCGTGGACCGATCGTTCTTGAAAGCCGTAGTGCGCTCATGCGAGTAATCATTCGCATTCGCTCCCACCGACGCCGGGCGCCCAGCGGCCCGCCTCTCGAACAGTTGCTGAAGGATGATTCCGGCGCTTTGTACGGTGAGGCACAGCCGTTACCGGCGCCGCGCGAACTCTTCTACTGGATCCTGGCCGGCATGTTGCTGCTTTCCTTCTTGGCCGGAACTTTGATTCGGCCGTGGTGGAGGTCGTCTTCGACTCCAGCCACAATTGTCCTTCAGACTGTCGAGCAGGACGGCAAGATTCTAATTCGCTGGGACCCCACCGAAGCTGCCGTGCGCCAGGCCCGCCGGGCATTCATCGAAATCCGCGATGGTGGCACGGAAACGTTGCTGGAATGCGGGGCCGAATGCCTCGCCGCCGGCCAAATCGCCTATGCGCCGTCGAGCGAAAGCGTCGATGTGAGAATTCAGCTATTCCTGCCAAACTCCGCGTCTGCCTTCGCGCGCACCCTACACATCGGCAAAAAAGCACCTGCCGGTCTGAAAGCGGTTCAACCCTAACCGTCGGCCCCTGGCTTGACTGCTTTGCCAACGTCAACTCCCCTGCCTTGGCGGAGTACTTTGCCCGGTCAATACACCCGGAACCGGCAGCCGCACTGGCCCCCGCACAGCAAGCAACGTAATACATATGTTCCTCACCTAGTGCTCATAGTACTAAACCGGAGGTTCTGTTACCAAGATGGGGGCGAAACCGGCTTGCGGGCTATTGACTTTCAGACCGTTTGTTCCTAACATTCAGGGTACGATTCGAGATAAGCAGGTAGGGAAACCTGCCTGGCAAGGGGCGGTAGCTTATACTCCTCCGGCTGATGAGCTGGGAAATTCGATGCAAAGTAACACAAGTCGTAATACGGACTTATCCCTCAATGGACCTGTGCCGGAGCAGGCGGTGGAGCGCTGGTATGCCATCCGGGTGCGGTCAAAGTTCGAATTTGTAAGTTCTGCCTCTCTTTCCAACAAGGGATACGATCCCTATCTGCCGCTTTACAC
>CAYSBM010000745.1:0-1508 GCA_964429095.1 uncultured Solibacteraceae bacterium
TTAGGCGCCTGCCTTCCTTACGGAGGCGTCAATGTCCGACACTCACTTCGACCTTGCCAGTATCGTGCTCACCCTCCGCCCTCAAAAGCCCGGCACATTGCCCCTTGGGCTGGGCCGTGCAGCCCAGGCAGTGTTGCTGAGCTGGGTTCGGGAAATCGATCCGGCCCTGGCCGAACCGTTGCACGACGACCAACCGCCCAAATCGTAGACCTGCTCGACCCTGTGGGGCGCGCGCGGCGTGTCCGGCGGCCGAATCGAGGTCGATCCGGCCCGCGCGTACCGCCTGCGCTTCACCACGCTCTCTGCCGGGCTCACTTCACTCTTGATCGATTTTCTGAATACGTCGGCGCCGGCTATGGAACCACCACCCAACGTCATGCTGAGCGGAGCGAAGTATCCAGCGTCGCCCGCTGCCACGTCGAGTCTAACAGTTGAGTTGGACCATCACCCCTTCACACTGGAGGGATGGACTATCGACCCTGCGCAGGATCCCTGGGCGGGATACGCGACGTATCAAGACCTCGCTGCGCCTCACTTGCTCGTTCAGAAATCTCCAAACCGTTATGTAGAGCTGGAATTCGCCTCGCCGACCACCTTCCGGTCCGGTGGGCGCAACGTGCCGGTGCCCATGCCCGATCTGGTATTCGGCAGCCTGATGGACAAGTGGAATGCCCTTTCGCCGGTCGCCGTCAGTCCGGACGCGCGCCGCTACGCAGCCGAGTGCATGGCGGTGGCTTCCTACGAACTGCACAGCCGGGTCTGGCCTTTCAAGGACGCGCTCATCGTCGGTGGAGTAGGCCGCTGCCGCTATGTAATGACCACGCAGGACCGCTATTGGATGAGCGTGATCCAATTGCTCACCGACTGGGCCTTGTTCGCCGGCGTGGGTGCACAGACCGCGTCAGGACTGGGACAGGCGCGGCGCGCGCCGGAGAAGGCTGGCGCAAGCCAGCGAGAAAACAAATCCGCGCCCCGTGTGCGGGAAGAGCGAGGAGGAAAAGATGACTGACAATACTCTCTCACCCTCCGTCCTCATCGCCACGTTGGGCAGTGAGCCGCAAGTCGTCACGCTGACCCTCGACCTGTTGCTGGCGCGTGACCCTGCGTTGAGCCAAGTGGTCATCGTGCATACAGCGGCGGCGCAAGAACCGATCCAGGCCGCGCTGCGCGCGCTGTCGCAAGAGTGGGGCACCCATCCGGCGTATGCTGCCTTGACTTTCCAGAGAGTGGAAATCAGATCGGGCGCGAGACCTGTGGCCGACGTGGACACGGAAGAGGGAGCCGCGGCGGTCTTCCGCGCGCTATATCAGGCGGTCGCACAGGCCAAGCGGCAGGGTCGCCGGCTGCACTTGAGTATCTCCGGCGGGCGCAAGACGATGGCGGTATACGGCATGGCAGTAGCCCAACTGCTGTTTGACCGGGATGACCGCCTGTGGCATCTGCTCTCCACTGGCGCGTTGCTGGCCGAACGGCGCTTGCACGCCAACACAGGCGACGATGCGCGGTTA
>CAYSBM010000746.1:0-1507 GCA_964429095.1 uncultured Solibacteraceae bacterium
CACCGGCGCCCCGCGGTGCAGATGGCGCCCTATCACCCCGCACCCAAATTGCAACTGGCCATGCCGTTGGACGCGCTGGGCCAGCGCGCCGAAGCCCGGCAATTGTATGAACAATTACTCAAGATCCAGCCGAACAACGTCATCGTGCTGAACAACCTGGCCTACATCATGGCCGAGAGCGGCGCCGAACTGGACCAGGCGCTCACTCTGGCGCAGCGCGCCAAGCAAGCCATGCCCAACGAAATCAACGTGGCGGACACGCTGGGTTGGATCTACATTAAGAAGAACCTGAGCGATAACGCCATCGATATCTATCGCGATCTAATCCGCCGCGAGCCGGGGCGATCCACGTTCCACTACCACCTTGGCATGGCGCTATTCCAAAAGGGCGACCGCGTGCAAGCCAAGCAGGCGCTGCTGACCGCGTTGCGGAACAAGCCGGACAAAGCGGAGGAGGCCAAGATCCGCGAACTGCTGGGGCGGATCGGCTGATCGCGTTGCCGCCGCCGGCTCCAGGTCCAGTCCTGTGAAATCAGTCTCTTTGCGTTTTCCGGCCGTTGCATATGCCGCCCCGTTCGGGGTCTATATCCTGCTGCTCGGGCTTCGGGGCTATTTGCCGGTTCCGGCCGTATATGAGTACCCGTTGCGGGCAGCCATAACTCTGGCAGCGCTGCTGGCGGTTTCACCTGGAGCGCTCTCGTTCCAGGTCTCCCGCCTCTGGCCCAGCGCGGCGCTAGGCGTGCTGGTCTTTGGGATCTGGGTGGGGCCGGACATTGTTTGGCCGCGGTACCGAGAACACTGGTTGTTTCAGAATTTCCTGGTTCAGGCAGGTGCGGTGACGTGGCCTGCGGATTTCAGGGACCACTATGTCTTGCTGGCGTTGCGGGCCTTGGGCTCGGCGCTGCTGGTGCCGGTGATTGAGGAGCTTTTCTGGCGCGGCTGGTTGATGCGGTGGCTCATTCGAACGGATTTTCTGGCCGCGCCTCTGGGGGCTTACTCGCCGGCGTCGTTCTGGATAACGGCGGCATTGTTTGCTTCTGAACACGGCCCGTACTGGGATGTCGGACTGGCGGCGGGAATTCTGTATAACTGGTGGGTGGTGCGCACCCGCTCGCTGGGTGATTGCATCCTGGCTCACGCGGTGACCAACGCCTGTCTGGCGGTGTACGTGGTGGGTGCGGGCCAGTATCAGTACTGGCTTTGATTTCTCCGCTTGCCTTTGGGAAGCATTTGACTCGGGCCGTGCTGTGCGGCTAAGATAGTTCCATACGTCGCTGCGGTATCCCACCTAAAGTGTATCCAGTCGAGGAAGACTACATGAGCCCAAAAGAAGTGCTTGAATTTGCAAAGAAGAACGAGGCCCGGCAGATCGATTTGCGCTTTACGGACTTGCCCGGTCTATGGCATCACGTCTCCTATCCCATCAGCCAACTCACTGAAGAGAGTCTTGAGGAAGGCTTCGGAATGGATGGTTCCAGCATTCTCGGCTGGGCGGCGATCATCGAAA
>CAYSBM010000747.1:0-1502 GCA_964429095.1 uncultured Solibacteraceae bacterium
CACAAACCAAGACCTTCCGCCACAACTACCTCGATTTGGCCTGCGACCTGAGCAAGGTGTACTTCATCACTACGCCCAACGCTCTGGACACGATTCCCCGCCCCCTGCTGGACCGTATGGAATTGTTACGGCTGGCCGGATACAGTCACGAGGAGAAGATGGCCATCGCACGGCGCTACCTCATTCCGCGCCAATTGCGGGAAGCCGGCCTGGAACCATCCGATTGCGTTTTCCATGACGGCGGCTTGGCGGGCATCATTGCCCGTTACACGCGCGAGGCCGGGTTGCGGCAATTGGAACGCGCTATAGGAAGCGTAGCGCGCAAGGTGGCGCTCCGGCGGGCCACCGGCCAGTCCGAACCTATCGAGGTAACTGACGGCAATCTGGCGGAATTGCTGGGGCCGGAGCGTTTCTTCCCTGAGGAGGCGCGCAAACAACTCCCGCCAGGCGTGGCCACCGGGCTGGCCTGGACCGAAACCGGCGGCGAAGTGCTCTACATCGAAACGACCCTGATTCCGGAGGGGCAAGCTCTGACGCTCACCGGGCAATTGGGCGAGGTGATGCAGGAGTCGGCCAAAGCGGCGCAAAGCTATGTTCGCGCGCACGCGGCGGATTTCGGCCTGGACGCCGCGGCGTTCCAGAAAACCGGAGTCCATGTACACATTCCCGCCGGCGCGGTCCCCAAGGATGGCCCCTCGGCGGGGATAGCAATGGTCGCGGCGCTGACATCGCTCTACACCGGCAAACCCGTCCGCCCGGACACCGCGATGACGGGTGAAATTACGCTCACGGGGCTGGTGCTCCCGGTGGGCGGCGTAAAGGAAAAAATATTGGCGGCGCGCCGCGCGGGCATCCGGCGCATTGTGCTTCCCAAGCCCAACCGCAAGGATCTGCGCGACATTCCCGAGGACGTGAACCGCGATATGGAATATGTTCTGGTTGACAACATCAGCGAGGCTTTGGCGGAGTTAATTCCGGGCTTAGCCCCGGCGCCGTAGCGGAGCCGCCGGCATAGCGATGGCGGCCGCCGGCTGGAGGCCGCCATCGGAGCCAAGCGTACTTAGAGGCCCAACGCCTTGGCGGCTTTGCGCAAGTCCTTCGGATTGACTTGCAGGAACATGCCGTAACAGCCGCAGCCGGCGCTGGCAGCCTGGACGGCGTGAACATTAATTTTGGCAGCCGCCAGCTTTTCAAAAACCTCAGCCCCCGCTCCCACTTTGTCCTCACCCTGGAGCAGGAACCCCGCCAGTTTCTTGCCGATCTTGATCTTGGCCTTCCTGGCTGCGGCCGCGAACGCTTTGACGTCGGCCGGCACGATGTCGACCTGCGCCTTGCCGGCGCCTTTGGGATACCCCCACAAGCCGAGGAGATTGACGCCCGCCTCGCTGAAAATCCGCAACAGGCGCGCGCCCTCGCCCGGCTGGTTCGGAACCGTGATTGAGGAGTATTCAGCCTTGCACACTGATTGCGCCCTAGTTCCCTCCTTACGCTCTGGGACATTG
>CAYSBM010000748.1:0-1500 GCA_964429095.1 uncultured Solibacteraceae bacterium
GCCTCCTTGAATTTTTCTTCGGCCTCCTTGTTACCGGGATTGCGGTCGGGGTGAAATTTCAGCGCCAGTTTGCGGTAGGCGCTCTTCAACGTCTGCTCATCGGCATCGCGCCCCACGCCCAGAATTACGTAATAATCGCCGTTCGTCACGGAAGTCTCAGCCCGCTCAAGCCACCCTCACCATCGCGGGCCGCAACAGCCGGCCCCGGTAATTGTAACCCCGCTGCAACTCCTCCACCACGGTGTCTTCTTCGGCTTCCGCAGTCTGGATGCGGTCCACAGCGTGATGGAGATTCGGATCGAATTTCGCACCCACGGCCTCGATCGGTTCCAACCCCAGTTTCTTGACCGCTTCCATAAGGCGCTGGTAAATAAGGCGGACACCCCGCGCATACTCGCCGTCGCTGCACTCCGCTCTCAAGGCCCGTTCAAAATCGTCCACGACCGGAAGCAGCGCCAGCATGACTTCGGCGCCGGCTACTGCCAGATACTGTGCGCGCTCACGCCGCGCTCGCTTGCGGCAGTGCTCGAATTCCGCCTGCCTTCTCAGCACGCGGTCTTGAAGTTCACTGTTTTCGGCAACCAGTTTGTCCCGCTCGCTGGCGAGCGCCGCCAGCGCAGAACTGGCATCCTCCGGCGCGGCAGCCTCACCCGACTTGGCGGTTTCTTCCGTACTTGTCGAACTGATCACCTGATCGTCTTCCTGCATTGTCTGGCTCACACTTTCAGATTAACAGGCGGCTTGCCTGGACGGCCGCGCGGCCGCGGCGGGTTATGCTAAACCGCTGTCCCGCTGAAAGCTTGCCCCACGCTCTGCACCGCCGACATCACCCGCGGATAATTCATACGCATGGGACCCAGCACGGCGATTTTCGCAGCCAGCCCTCCAGGCAGCTTCACCCAAAGACCTACCAAAGAGAGATCCTTCATAAGCGGGTCGGCCTCGCCTAAACCCACTTGCAGGGCTACTTCCCCGGGCGGCTGATCCAGTACGCTGTCCAGCAACTTCAGGATGCGTTCCTTTTCCTCCAGCGCGCGCAACAGATGGAGCATCTTCTCGCGCGTGAGATCCAAGTCCGCGGCCAGCAGCGTAAAGGCGCCCTCCAGATGCAGCTCCGCGGCCGCCTCGATGTCGAACAATCCCCTTCGGTAGAACAGAGTAAGACGGCGGAGTAGAGCATCGTAGGCCGCCCGCTCCTGCTCCAGACGGAGCTCAAGCTCGGCCCGGATCGCGTCGATCGTCCATCCGCTGAATTCCCGATTCACATAGTTGCGGATGGAAGCCAGGTCGTCCTGCGTCAGAGCTTCATCGAGAGCCACTACGCGGTTGCGCACCATGTGGTCGCGTGTTACCAACACCATCAGGACGCGACGGTCGGCCAGCGCCACCAGTTCAATCTGTTCGAGCGTTTGGCTGAGCGCCGGCGCCGCGGCGGCAATGCCCACGTTCTTGGTCAATTCCGTCAGCAGGTGCGAGGAACGTTCCACACGCTCCTCCATG